>JARRQQ010000376.1:6864-14030 GCA_037381725.1 Sedimentisphaerales bacterium | reverse complement strand
AAGCAGGTACGGGAGATGAGTGACAACGGCATTTCCTGTGGCTCACACACGCTCACGCATCCCTTTCTCACCAGGATTCCAAGAACACAGGTCGAGAAGGAGATATATCTATCCAAAGACATCATAGAGCAACAGATTGGAAAATGTGTAGCCACTTTCTCTTATCCCAGTGGAGATTTCAATTCTGACACCGAAGACATCGTTAAAGAGGCAGGTTATTCAGCGGCTGTGAGTACGATGGCAGGATATAACGTCGCACATGACGACATACACGCATTGAAAAGAAACATTATACAGCTCCAGAGCGTTTGCCACAGGTTCTTCCCATTATCATTTCGTGCCGAGATAACAGGTTTCGCGGGTCACGTGCGAGCTTTCTACTACAGAATAAGGAGGTTATAAGTATCAGATGATTAGTGGTCGTTACAACATAGGTTTCAAATGGCGTGCCTTCGTCTCGATGGTTCTCAAGGGCGCACAAACGTGTGTTCCCCAACGGTTACTGGGAATCGCTTCGGCCGGTACGATACAGCCTTCCTTTCAAACGTTGGTGATAGTTTCCTTTATCTGCTTGTGCGCGGGGTGTGTGGTGGCCACAGAGGTGACCACAAATGACGGCCTTGTGCTGGGCTTTGGACCTGGCGGCGAGGTCGCGAGCTGTCGCGTTGGCGACCGCGAATTGCTTCTTCCCGGCGAACATGGCGGTTTGTTTGTCGCAGACGTAGAAGATATTCCGGCGCAGGACGATCCGCTCGGAGACAACCCTAGTTTTGAACGAATCGAAACCGGAAAACCCGTGGGCTGGGACGTGGGCCACGATTGGAGTCTCGACCAACAGGTGGCCCACACCGGCAGGGCCTCGATGCGCGTCAACGTACCAGATTCCTATTCAGGCTCCTTGGCCATGGATGTGCAGGTCAAACCGAATACACCCTACCGTGTGGCTTGGTGGATGCGCACCGAGGGATGTGCCCCCGGCTTCTACATCGAACGGTACGATGCACAGGGACAGGTGCATCGCGACTATCCTCAGATCGTCATTAGTCATGGCCGAACCAATGAGGATTGGTTTGAACTGAGCCACACCTTCACCGCGCCATTCTTCTGCCACAAGATCCGACTGCGCTGCGACGTCTGGGACCAAACCGGCACGGCCTGGCTGGATGACGTATCGATCGTCTGCCTGGCGGACGACTATATCTCTCCACAACAACTGACCCAAGGGCAGGTCCTCGAAACATCCGACCGTGTGGAACAAATATGTGACCTCACCGCCCTTTCTCTACAGCTCAAGATGGAGTATCAGGCCGGGCCGGACATGATTACCGTTGATGGTGAAATCGAAGATACCTCAGGCCGGGACCGCGCCGTGGCCTTGTCGTTTCGACTCCCCATCGACGCTTCGGGATGGAAATGGTTCAACGATATTCAAAATGAACAGATCATCGAGAGCAACGTTCAATACGGATCGGCGCGGCTGTTCGATGGCAAAGACCCTACACAGCGAAGGATGATTGCCTTGTATCCCTTCTCGGCCATGGGAGATGAAGAGACGGCTCTTGCGCTGGGTGTCCCTATGGATCAACCGAGGGCGTTTCGTCTGTGCTACGACGCCAGATTTGGTTACTTCATCAGCTACGAGTTCGGCCTTAGCCAGGCGGCGAAGAAGTCCCCGGGTAAGGCGACGTTTCGTTTTTTCGTCTATCGCGTTGATCCTCAGTGGGGATTCCGTTCCGCCGCCAAGCGCTACTATGAATCGCATCCCCAGTTTTTCGTCAAGCGAGCCGAACGTGAAGGCGCCCTCGGTAATATGGCAAATCTCGAAACGGTCCAACCTGCCGACGTGGTGGTTCCCGCGTATGCCGATTTGGATCACCAAGAATCGATAGCCGCCAATCGTCGCGAACTGGTCAAACTGTTGCGGTACACGGAATTCATCGGCTGGTGGGGGTGGGCCCTCGGCATTACGTCTGAACAAGCGGAACTCAAGCCGACTCCGGAAGAAGCCTGGGACCACGTGGAAGAGATGGCGCAGCGCGACCCGCCGGACGACGTTGCAGTAAGCATACTCAACTGCGCATTGCACGACCGCGACGGCAACCGCAAGCTACATTGGGACTACGTGCCTGAATACGGCGGCTACAATTACCTGTGCAACCCGGACCCGGAGATTACGGGGATCGGCGGCGACATCAACCGCTTCACACTGACGTACGAACGCGAGGTCTCGGACGTCGATATGCTCGGCCTGGACGGGATGCGCTATGACAACCCCGTTGTCTTTGCGACGGACAACTTCCGGCGTGAGCATTTCCAGTGGGCGGATTATCCCCTCGTGTTTGACCATCTCTCCAAGAAACCTGTAATTCCATTGGATTTTTCGAGCTTCGAGTGCGCCAAGGCCATCGCGGACGATATGCACAGCCGAGGTAAACTCGTTGGGTCGAACTACACCCCGGTTGACTATCCGAGTGACATTTTTCGTATCCAACTCCTGGACGTCATAGAAAGCGAGACGCTCTGGACGTGGCCCACGAACGCCAAACTCGCCCTGCAACGCACTCTCGCCGACCAGAAGATTGTATGCATGTCATCGCAAGAAGAAAAGAAGGATTGGTCTTCGGAGCGCATCGAGGCTGAGATGAAGCAAGCCATGTTCTACGGGACATTCTACTATCTCAGTACTGTGCCTGAGTTGTTCAACCGGTGGAATCCTCTAACGAGGCACTTGTCAGAGGCGGGGTGGGAACCGATAACACATGCTTGGTGCTCAGCCCTTGGACCGATGGTCGAACGATTTGGTGACTTTGACGCACGGACCTTGCATTTCACACTCCGCAACGAGGAGCAAGAAGCGAGAATCGCGGAACTAATCATCGACGCGGATGCCTTGGGTATGAATGAAGGATCTCTAGCCGGTATTTGGCAGATGCGCGATGCCAACACGTACGATCCACTTGAGGTGGACCGGGATGGCCCCCTCTGGTCAGTGAGGTTGACCGTGCCTGCCAAGGACACAGTTGTACTCCGCGTAGCCACCTCCTTTGGGCTCGCTCTCGATCACCTCAGTGCCGTCCCGGACCTTCTGCACAAAGCGTGCAACTACTGCAAGGTGCTGCGGGAAGCGCACGTCGTGAAAGCGTTCTCGAATTACGCAGCGCTGACTGAGTGGCTCCGAACCACACAGAGCATGCTTAAGGCTCCAGACGTTCAACTGAGCGACGTGTTCGCGCGGCTTCAGACTCTGGAAGCGATGCTCATCATGCCGACCGTCCAGCCGGATACCGCAGAGACCACCTGGTGGACCAATCGGTTGAGCATTTGCATTGCGGCCGCACAGCAGGAGGTATCGGCTGCCGTGAGCTGTCTTACGAAAGAATGACGAACCCACTTCAGCATCAACGTGGCTGGCAATGACTGAATCACCATTCGATGGAACAAGTTCGTACTGCAGCACGCGATTTGGGATCAAAGGCGATCCAACGTTATGAATCTGATTCGTGCGTGATCTCCGACGAGAAATCATGAAGATACCGGCTATTACCTTCTCACCAAGCGAATCCGTCGCGGAGATTGCGATCATAGGTCTGTGTGTGTTTTCCATTGCCAATCCGCTTGTCGCACAGGTCTCGTGCTTCTTCTTTCCGTACAAGATAGCTGGCATGAATGTTATGCAGTGGTTCCAAGGGCTGTGTCTGCCACTGATGCTTGTAACGTTGCCCAAATTGCCGAGGGGAGACATCGAGTTCTCCCGCCCATTTTCAAGACTCTTTTGGGTTTACGCCATATCGCTTGCCCTCCTTCACCTTCGACTCTTGTCAGCCAACCGCATACCCGGCGACATGGTAGGCGTCGAAAATATGGTCTACTTCAAGATCGTCTTTGCGCTGCTCCTTCTGTACTATGCGTCCCGTCTCGTACAGTCTTACGAATCCGCCGAAAGGCTATTGCAGTCAGTATTGCTTGGCGCGCTCTTTACCGCCGGCTGGATCTTGATCTGTTATTTCACAGGCATCGGAGGCACCAATTATGCGGTCCAATCTGTGCAGGCCACGGCTGGATCGGAGGGCATATCCGGCAAAGCCATAGCTGGCTTCTTGGTGCCCGCCGCCGGGGGAGCAATGTTTCTGACGCTGAGGGACGATTCCTATCGGTGGGCCGTGTACGCCTCACTCCTTGTGGCGGCTGTATTTATGACTTTCGATCGATCCTCACAGGTTGCTCTCGGGGTCGGTTCATCGTGGATGGCCATCTGGTGGTTGGCCCTCGCCCAACCAAGACCCCGCTCAAAAGTTGTGCTTGTCTTCCTGTGCATTATCCTTGTGTCAGGAGGCATTTATTACGCGCATAAGGGCAGTGAAGAGTTACTTGCACGGTGGACACATGACTTCGATCGGGGCGAGGTGGGGTCCGGAAGAGGTACTTTCTTCATTTTCCGCCACACGCACAGCGACTTGTTCGATATGCTTTTGATCGGTGGGGTCTTGGGTCTGGCGCTCTATCTTCTCTTTTTCTACACCATTGCCTCGCAGGGGCGAGGGCTGCCCGTTGGAAGCACGGAGTTCGGGATACTAGTGACGTTACTGGTATCATTTGGAACGATGAGCCTGCTCACCGGGCTGATGGAGTTTCCTCATACGATGTATGCCTTCGGAGCGGAGTGTATTTGTATCCGCGCTCTTGTGATACACGAGAAGCTGGATCCTGTAACGTTGCCCTCGATACGCCCGCGCAACTTCACACAGATCGATCTTCGCAACCGCGGTTCCGGGAGCACGGGGGAACTCATATCTGAATTCTGAGCGGAAGTGAACTCTATGGTAAAGATACTCTACATCGGTCCCCATGAAAGCGCACGCGGCGGCATCGCCTCGGTGATCCAAACATGCACCCGATATCTAGCCGATAGTCCATTTTCCGTTCGGTGCTTAGCGACTGTCAAAGACGGCAACCGTCTGAAGAAACTGCTGGTGGTTCTGAAAGCCTATATCAGGGCACCTTTTGAGATTATGCGTGCCGATATCATTCACATCCATACGGCTTCGTGGAATAGCTGGCGACGGAAGATCCCTTTAGTGATCCTGGCCAAGCTCCAAGGACGAAAGTTGGTGATTCACATTCACGGCGGAGGGTTCGCCGACTTCTTGAGCTCGATGAGCCGTTGCCGGTTGTGGACGAATACGCGCATATTGTCTCAGGCCGATTGCATCGTGTGTTTATCCGCTTCAAGGCGTGCCGAGCTTGCGCGTTACTTGCATGCAACGCCTACCGTAACCCTCCCGAATCCATGCCGATTTATTCCCAAAGAGGTCGAGGTCAAATGCAGGCCGGGCTTGCAGATACTCTTCACGGGCCTGATTGATGAATCGAAGGGTGTCTTTGATCTGATCAAAGCGTTTGCTTTGGTCACCGCCCTGTGCCCAGAAGAGGGGCTGAAGCTGGTCCTCGCGGGGAAGGGCAAGGTTGACGCTTGCAGGGAACTGTCCCGCGAGTGCGGGATTGAAGACAAGGTGCTCTTGCCGGGATGGCTTGGATCATCCGAGTTGCGGGCAGCGTATGCCGACGCCGACATATACTGTCTTCCGAGCTATGTTGAGGGTGTGCCCATGGGGGTCTTGGAGGCAATGGCATTTGCCTTACCGATTGTCGCGTGCCCGGTGGGCGGAGTTCCTGATGTTGTGGACGACGGTGTCCACGGGCTGTTCGTGCCTCCGGGGGATATTGACAGCCTTGCCTTTGCCTTGAAGCGACTGGTCGACAACGAGGCTGAAAGAACAACGATGGGAGGCGCCGGTCGCAAGAGGGTGCTGACCGAGTACTCGCCACAGCGCGCGTACGCTGAACTCGAGCAACTCTACGACTCATTGTTGGCGAGCGGCGTGTCTGTGAGGCCAACGATAGGTAACGCGTAGATACACACAAATTACCTCAATAGACAGGCGGGAGAGCCCTGAGGTACGCGGCCTCCCATCCTGCGAAGGAGAGTTGATTATGGAGGACTCATTCTACCGCTATCGGGAGGTCTATGAGAGATCACCGCTGTTCCTTCGTAACGGTGTGGGACTGGTTTTTCGGGCGATGCCGCAGCGTGTCCGCCATGGCAAATTCTATTCTGTCTACCGGAGGCGCATCGCTGATTTTGTTGATGCTGGGGACACCTGGCGCGCGAAAGGACTACAGTTGCGCCTCCTCCAGCAGACCGTTGACTTTGCGATTCGGCACGTTCCCTTCTACAAGAGTGGGGCGCCGATTCGTGACTACGATGATTTGAAGCAGTTCCCTATCGTGTCCAAGAAAGATTACACGGCCAACATGAAAGCGTTCACTGCCGAGGGTGTGGAAGCATCTGCCTTGGCGGGTAATACCGGGGGCCGCCGTCTACTCGCGGTTCGCGGAAAACCCCTTCGGAAGAATAAATTGGTCGAGGTCCAGAGTTTTGACAATCGTTTGGCAGTATCGTGTTACGAGCTCAACGATTCCAATTCTGAGTTGGTAGCCGCGGCTGTCCGACGTTTCCAGCCTGAGTTTGTTTATGCTTACCCGTCTGCGCTGAAGGTTTTCTGTCAGGCGCTCAAGGATCCGGAGCGATTGGGGACCGCGACCAAGTTTCGAGCCGTCCTTGTTACTTCGGAAATACTCCCGGAGGCAGATCGAGACTTCTTTGCCGAATTCTTCGATGCCCCGGTAGTGTCCTGTTATGGGCATTCGGAGTACGTATTGCACGGCGGCTATCTACCCGGCTCGATCGAGTATCATTTTTTTCCGTTCTATGGATATTTGGAGCTTCTCGACGATAACGATAATCCGGTTACTCAGGTGGGCAGGGTCGGGAGAATTGTGGGGACGAGCTTCGACAACTATGTCATGCCATTCCTGCGATATGACACAGGAGATCTTGGCGTCTTGTCATCGGATGCGAAGACAGGCTCGGGGCGGAATTGGCCGGTGCTGAAACGCATCGAAGGCAGAACGCAAGATATCATATATCTTAGCGATGGAAGTCCGGTGACCCTTACCGCGTTCATATTCGGCCAGCACCTTCAACAGTTCAAGAAAATAAGAGAGATGCAATTCGAGCAGGAAGTGGCCGGGAAGCTGCTGATGCGGATAGTCCGAGGGCCTGGATTCCAGGCCAAGGATGAACTGGAAATGGTCGCCCAGCTTAC
>JARRQQ010000376.1:0-6840 GCA_037381725.1 Sedimentisphaerales bacterium | reverse complement strand
CCAGCTTACCCAGTCCGTCTCGAACAAAGTGCGGATATCCGTCGGATACGTAGATGGAATTCCCAAGACCCGACGCGGCAAACACGTCTTCCTGGTGCAGAAGATGCGCGACCAAGATCTCTGTGCGTCGGTCGGCGCGCGGTGAATAATGCTGCACCCGGGCTAGGCCACGCACGGGAGCTCGTCCTTCTGTTCCGCGCATCAGCCCGTGCAACGGATAAGGTAAGCGGCTCATTGACCAGGCGACCTTAGTCATCTGAGAGTAAACGATCCCAATGAACTACCTTCTCTCCAAATCTTGCGACGATATGGTTTCAAGAACTGTCAACGGATACGTGCAGAGACTTCGCGCTTATGTCGAGGCGGCAGACTATGCGGGTTACGATCCCTTTGACGCTCTCAACAGTCCGCTGATTAGACGTATGGGGACGAGAAGCAAATGGGTGCGGATTGGAGCTATCCAAATTCTCAGGCGGTGTCCCCTGAATGTACGGCCGGTTCTTGGCATACAACCGGGCCACAATCCGAAGGCACTGGGCCTTTTTCTTTGGGGCTACACCAAGTTGTTTGCGAGCGAAAAGAACAGTGCGTATCCGGATAGAATCTACTATTTGCTCGATCTGCTCGACAGATTGAAGAGCACGGGCTATTCCGGCCACTGCTGGGGTTACAACTTCGACTGGCGGAACAGGACGATGTGGACGCCCAAGTATACGCCGACGATCGTCAATTCCGCCTTCATTGGCCATGCTCTTCTTGATACCTACTTCCTTGGCGACGTAGACCGCGCTCTCGATATGGCCGTAGGGATCAAGGACTTCATCTGCGATGATTTGTTGCGTTAAGAGGAGAAAGACAGGCTGTGCTTCTGTTATACGCCTTTGGATGAAAACTACGTGCACAATGCCAATCTCCTGGGCGCATCATTGTTGATAAGACTCTACCGGATTTGTGGGGACAACAAATTAGAGAGGCTGGCACTGGCGAGCTTGCGATACGGACTTCACCATCAACGCGAGGACGGCGCCTGGTACTATGGGCAGATGAAGCTCATGCGCTACGTGGATTCGTTCCACACGGGCTTCAACCTCCAGGCCCTTCAGTACTTCATTCGTGAAGGATACGGCTTCCTTTGTCAGGAGAACTATAATGCGGGATTAAGGTATTATGTGGAGAACTTCTTTTTGCCCGATGGAACGGCCAAGTACTATGACAATAAGGTCTTTCCCATAGACATTCACAGCATCTGTCAGGCGATCGTGCTCCTGTCCGACCCCCTTGCGGCACAGTCCGAATTGGTGAAACGCGTTCTCGATTGGATGTTTAGGCACATGTGGAGCCCAAAGGGGTATTTCTATTACCGCAAAGGGCGCTTCCACACAAACAGAATCTGCTATATGCGATGGTCTCAGGCGTGGGCTTTCCACGCCCTCACGTCGTATCTGTACAATAGGATACACGATGCTGTCGTATAGGCCCAGGAGCCCTTCTTATGCGAATCTGGATTGACTTGGGGAACTCTCCACACGTAAATTTCTTTGCGGCCATGATCAAAGACCTTCAGAAACAGCATCAGGTGCTTCTTACGACCCGACCCTTTGCAAACACGATTGACCTGCTCAACCTGCACGGGTTCGAATACCACGTGATCGGTCGACATTATGGTGCGAACAAGGTGAAGAAACTCCTGGGTTTTTCACTTCGCGTCTGGCAACTCTATCGATTCCTGAGAAAACGCAACATCGACGTAGCTATTTCGCACAGTTGTTTCAATTCACCTATCGTCGCCCGCCTGCTCGGCATCAGAAGCATTTACCTGAATGACAATGAGCACGCTGCCGGAAACCGGATAGCCTTTCCCTGGGCCACAACGATTATGGTGCCCGAGTTCATGTCACTGAAGAAGGTCAGACAGCAGTGGGGCTCGCCCGAAAAAGTAGCCCAATATCCCGGCGTCAAAGAAGGGATCTACCTCTGGAGACTTGGGGGCTTTTCTGCGGGCCGATCAGGGCGTCACCGGCCAGATGCAGCGGAAATCTTCATTCGACCTGAACCGTGGGCTGCTCAATACTATCGGGGCGCCACCAACTTCATGGACGACCTGATCATCAACCTCAAGGACAAGTACAAGATCGTCGTGCTGCCTCGGGGGGAACACCAGGCGGCTCATTATCGACAGGACAAGTTCACAGGCATTCTCATTCCCGACGAGGCGTTGAGCCTGGAGGACATCCTGGCGAGGTGTATACTGTTCATCGGGGCGGGCGGCACGATGACGCGGGAGGCCGCTGTCCTGGGCATACCGACCATCTCGGTTTACCAGGACGAACTGTTAGATGTAGACAAATACTTGATAGCGCAGGGTCGAATGATTCACAAGAATGAGGTCTCCGCCGAATTCGTCGAACACTTTCTGGGGTGTGCCGATGATGGATCGCCTTGTGGGGACCTCTTAAAGAAAGGCAAAGCGGCCTATGAGCTTATCGTTCAGACCTTGCTCAATGGATGCAAGATCATGTGTACGAATTCAACGGGAGATAGTTATGCTTAAAGGTGGGGTTGTCGGTTTCGGCCGAATGGGTCTAACTCATTTTTCGATATTGAACACTCATCCGAACGTCGATTTGGTGGCCGTGTGTGATTCCTCAAGTTTTGTCCTCAAGAATGCGGCCCGGCACATAGGGATTGAGACGTTCACGAATTTTGAGAGGATGCTCGAAACAATGGATCTTGATTTCGTCATAGTGGCGACGCCGACGGCGATGCACGCCGACGTGGCCGAGTGCGCGATTATCCACAACGCTCACGTCTTCGTGGAAAAACCCTTAACACTCCATCCGGAGCAGGGCCAACGTCTCTTTGAGCTTGTGCGAGACAAACAGCTCGTACATCAAGTGGGATACGCTATGCGTTTTCACGATATTTTTATAAAAGCCAAATCACTTATCGATCTCGGAGCCATTGGACGAATCATGACTTTCGTGGTGGAGATGAATGGGCCCGTGGTCCTCCATGACGCGCGAAAGAGCTGGCGATCCAACAAAACACACGGTGGGGGCTGTCTTTACGATTTCGCGTCACACAGTGTCGATCTGGTGAATTACCTGATCGGTCCGCCTGATGAAGTGACCGGGACAGTTTTCAATCGCATCCATTCGGACGGCGTTGAAGACGCGATGAGCTCGACCTTCGTCTACGGGAACGGCACGAGAGGCAACTTGTTGGCGAATTGGAGCGATCCGTCCTATCGCAAGCCGTCGTGCCGTTTTGAAGCGATGGGGACGCGGGGTAAGATCATCGCCGATTTCTACACGTACAAGGTTTTCTTTCAGGATGATCCGGATGTCGATGGATACACGCAAGGGTGGAACGAAGGATACCTGGCGGATATCGCTGAGCCTGTTCGTTTCTACGTTCGGGGATTTCAATTTACTCGACAACTAGACTCTTTTATTGACTGCATTCTGGAGCAGAGGCCCTGCCGGACGTGCTCGTTCGAGGACGGTCTTTGCGCGGACGTAATCCTGCATCGCATACGAACCGATGGCGATACAAGGGAGATCCTATGATAGACAAAATCATATTGGGCGACAACCAGTTCTTTGGCATCAATCACATGTCGGAAGAGAAAGGTCGGTCTTTAGCGATCCGCTTTAAGGACGTAGAGTCGATTGTTCGCGTAATAGACACCGCATGGGAATGTGGTGTGCGGGCGTTCATGCTTAATACGCACAATCGAGTCGAGAAAATATGCGATCACTTTCGGGCCCATCCCACCCGGTATGCCGGCCTGCGCTTGTATCCTTCGATGCCCTATGCACACAAATACGCAAACGCTGTGCATGAGAAAGGGTTGGTGGGTGCTCTTAATGCGTTTGTGTTTTCCGGTCGGAGCGCCAAACAAGTTGCCCAAACCATCATTCGGGGCGGTATGAGTGTCATCAACAAGGACATGGTCGAAGTGATGAAGTTGCTAGTGGATGCTGAGGTGAGAATCTTCAGAGGACTCAACGTTCCGGCGATTTTCCTGCAGAATATCGTGACAGATTTGCTGCTCGGGTTCGGTGTGCGCGAGGTGTTTGTCGAGTTCGCCCGGCACGTGAGAGGGACTTATGGAGCTGAACCGGCATTCAATACGATGAACATGCCGGCCCTTGTCGACTTCCTGCTGGAATGTGGCCTCGAGAATCCAATCGTTTGTTCGTCCATAAACAAAACCGGTTTCCTCATGACACCGAGTCAGGGTGACTGTGAGAAGACACTGACGGAAAAGTCCTTCAGGTGCATGGCGATGTCGGTCCTGGCGTCAGGAGCTATACCCGTAAGAGAAGCCCTTGAGTACGTGTGCGATCTCCCGAACGTCCAGTCCATTGTGTTCGGCGCATCCTCAAAGCAACATATCGAGCAGACTCAAGGAATGATCAGCTCGATCTGGAATCTGGAAACGCCCATGATTCAGCGTGCTATAGCATCTTGACGGTGTGTCTATCGTTAAGCAGTGAACACGCCCCTCAAGAGTGATCCTATTCTTGAGGAAAAGGCTGATTAGTCCGAATCAAGCAACGAACGATTTTGCTACCATTCTTCAGAGAGGAAAGTCATGAACCGACTGTGGCCCCTTCTTATCATAAGTGCAACCTGTCAGGCGATGCAACCCGTGATCGGGAATATGGATGTCTACCCGAAGGTAACGATTCACGACAAACGTTGCGCGGAGCCATTTGTCATGCCTGTAGATGGAACGATTCAGACCATTTCCATCTATCATGAGGCGGGCGGTGGTGAGATGCTCCTGGGTATTTATCTGGGTGACGCGGCGCCAGATGTACGTGTCGGCATCACGCCGCGGACGTGGAACGCAGGTATGCCGAGCATATTTGGAGGCAGTTGGCAGATGGATCAAATTCACTCAGTCTACGCAACGTATATTGCGGATGTACATCTTGTCATCAACGAGGTTCTTGCACGAAACGACATGTTGTCCGAGCGGCGTTTTCTGGACGAGAACTGGACGAAACAGGGTTGGATCGAACTTCACAACCCGTCTGACCTGCCTATTGATCTCCAGAACTACTATCTGTCAGACAACGAAGACAACCTGCAGAAGTGGGCATTTCCGGACATGACTATAGAGCCGCACGAGTTTCTGAGAGTATGGACCTCAGGTAAGGACCGTAGCGATCCTCTTAGAGGACTACATACTTCTTTCAATCTCATGGACGCTGAAGGTGTTTTTCTCACACATGCGACTGCAGAGAATGAGATAGACATGCTTGACGAAGTCAGAATTCCTGCTGACTACTCGTACGGCCGATATCCCGACGGGTCTGGGGAATGGTATTTCTACACACAGCCCTCGCCGCAGGCTGCCAACATCGTGGAGAATAGAAAGCGATTCGTCATCGACCAGAGGCACGTTTCTTTGACTGTGGGAACCCCATACCAACTTACTGTGACGCCCCCAACGGAGCGAGTCGTCTGGAGTTCCGACAGCCCACTTGTGTGGGTCGACCCGGGAGGAAGACTCCTGGCCGTTCAGGATGCGCTACGAGCAGACGCTCGGGCAACTATCACCGCAAGCTCGGTCAATGGGGATGACGTAGATTCATGTCAGGTTACCATCGTCAATTGGCCAGCTAATCTCTCCGAACTCAAAGTAGTGGGAACTCCATATGCCTCGTACATTTTGGGGACAGAAGGGGAGAATCTGTTCTATGTATTAGGTAGCGACCTGTATGTCACCTCCGATGGGTTCCAGACGTCTCAATTTCTTTCCACGCTTCCCGAGAACATGGATATTCCAAAGATGCTGGTGACACCATTCGGCTACTTCATACAATGTGCCAAGACAATCTTCAGATCCCAGGATCTTGTCACTTGGACGCCCAGTTACACGATGAACATGAGGAGTCTATATCACAATCTCGCCTATCGTTGGGTAGCCGCGTCACAAACTGGGTACGTCTACGCCAGCGAATACTCGGTCGACTCCAACGATCGACACTTGGTGTGCAGGGGTGTCTTTACGGACAAGGAAAAGGGAGTATGGGAGCCGGTCCTCAGTTTCGCGTCAGTGAACGAATGGCAGAGCGACCCATCTATTCCCGACGCCGCCCGGCATGTCCATACTGTGGCAGTCGATCCCTACACGGGACATGTATGGGTCGGTACGGGAGACATCGACACACATTCACGATTGCTCTATTCGGATGATAACGGCGAGAGTTTCAGGCTCGTCGGCATGGGAAGTCAGGCTTGGCGCACTCTATCCATATGGTTCACAGGACGCTACGTGTACTGGAGTATGGATGCGTACGGTTACGCTCAAAGTTGTTGGAGGATCCCACGCTCACGATTCTATGGGGCAGGGTTCTGGCCTTGCTCGACTCCCGAACTGATTTCGGGAACAACAAAAGCAGGCATCAACTACCTCGTTACAGCGAGCAGAACGGATGTGCATTTCCCCGTGCCGGTAGGCTATATTTACAGGGAGACTGAGCCACGTGTTTTGGACGAACAGAACAGGGTCAGAGCCATAGACGATCCTGAGTACGATTACAAGGAAAAAGTTGCTGAGCTGCGTAACGGCTCACTTTGGTACCATTTGTTGGTGTACGATGATCAGGGCGACCCCATAGCGATCCTGGGCCAGTCTGCGGAAGGGGCGCAGCGAGACTACAGGGGCAGAGTCTATGGGATCAAGGAGTTGCCTGACGGTGACGTTGACGTTCAGGAGCTACTCTCAATCGGCTCCACCCGACCGGATGTATATGACAACGATACGATGTATGTTCAATTTGAACCCATGGCACAGGACGCGTATGGATATGTCTATTTCAC
>JARRQQ010000375.1:0-4972 GCA_037381725.1 Sedimentisphaerales bacterium | reverse complement strand
CCGCGGGCCTGACGGAGTTGAAAAGGCCGACGCCGGAATTGCCAGCACCCGATTTCACTGGGATTCTGACGGCGGACCAAAAGGAGCTGAGCCGATGTCAACGGACTTATACCGAGGGTATTCGTCGGGTGATGACGCAGATTGACCAAGAGAAGTGAAGCATGTCATATGACGTATTGGTCAGGATTGGTGAAGACGGAGACGCCGACTCGCTCGCGATGTTTAACATAGCGATGGCGTGGGAGACGGAACAGAAGAGACTGTCGCCGTCTGTGGTGGCCAGAGGTGTACGGACGCTTCTGGAGAACCCAAGACACGGGTTTTACGTTGTGAGAGATTGATCACGAGGTTGTGGGCTCGCTCATGGTGACCTACGAGTGGAGCGATTGGAGATGCGCATCGTTCTGGTGGATTCAGAGTGTCTATGTCAAGCCGGGGTTTCGCAAGCAGGGTGTTTTTAGACGGCTCTATGAGTTCGTGAAAGAGAAGGCATCGAAGGAAGCAAATATATGTGGTTTTCGTCTATATGCCGAGAAAGACAATGCCGCAGCCCAAGATACGTATAGAAGAATCGGGATGAACCGGATACCCTACGTGTTATATGAGGAATCGTTCCAAGGGAGGAAGTCCCATGTCGAATTGTAACCGGAGAGAATTCATCACAACGTCAGCGGGTATGCTGGGCGGCACGGTGCTCGGCGGATCGATGCTAGGCTGCCGCACGAATGAAAGGATCTCTCGCGGCTGGAGCGGCTTTAAGTATTCGATGTGCAATGAGAGTATGGCCGATCTGAGCTGGACCGAACAATGTCAGATTGTAGGCAATGCCGGCTATCAGGGAGTTGAAATCGCCGCGTATACTCTCGTTAAAGATGGGGTGCACGAAATAGGTCCAGCAAGGCGGAAAGAGATGGTCACAACGATGGAGGGGGCCGGCATCGAGTGTGTTGGGCTTCATTGGCTGTTGGCGCCGCCGCCAAAAGGATTGCATTTCACCACATCGGATGAAGCCATTCGCCAACAGACCATCGTATACTTCAATGAGCTTATTGATTTCTGTGGCGATCTGGGCGGCGGGGTGATGATCTTTGGCTCTCCCAAGCAACGCAATACGCAGGGCATCTCTGTTCAAGAAGCTAAGAGATACTTTGCCGAAGGCCTTAGGCAAGTTGCTAACCATGCTCAGCAACGCGGCGTCAGAATCCTCATCGAGCCCTTAGGCCATGGGGCCACGGATGTTGTGAACACGTTGGCCGAGGCGTTGGAGTTAGCTCAGCAAGTTGATCATCCGGCGGTTCAGATCATGTTTGACTTCAACAATACGGGTGACGAAACCGAGCCGTTCGACGTGCTGCTGCGAAAATATCATAAACACATCCATCACGTTCACGTCCAGGAACAAGGTGGCAAGCACCTCGGAACGGGCAACGCGGTCAATGATTACGTGAAAGCCTTTCAGACGCTGAAGGATTTGAGATATAATGAATGGGTGTCCCTTGAAGTATTTGATTTCTCACCCGGCGGCAAAAGGATCGCGGAGGAGTCTATGAGTGTCCTGCGAGAAATCGAAAGCAAATTGACTTAATCGGCTAAAAGACTGTGACGATTTTCTGAAGGAGGTTAACGCCATGAAGACCGGCCCTTTGGTGTCACTTAATTCCATTTCTGTTTTTGTTCTTACGATGGGTATCTTGAACGCTGCAGAGGCACAGAAAGACTTCTCACCCCCTCCCGAGGAGCAGCAATTGCCCAAGCAGATGCACTCGCAGATGAAGGAGCTTCCGACTATTACCGTTGGCCAGCGAGATGCTCAGATCATTGGTGTTGACAACAGGACGTTGCAGGCGGCGGTCGATTATATCGCCGGACTCGGAGGCGGCGTCGTTGAGATAGGCGCGGGTGACTATGTGATGCATGATTCTCTGCATTTACATGCGAACGTGACGGTCAGAGGGATGAAAGGCAGGACGGTTCTTCGAAAGGCGAATGGCGTCGTATCCGCTTTGGCCCTCGATGGCGATTTCGGCGAGCAGCAAATCACGGTGCAGAATCCCGATGATTTTGAGGTAGGTGACGGCGTTGCGATTTGGGACGATCACGCGGGAGGGTTTCATGCGACGGTTGCTCGGATTACGGGGCGGGATGGAAATACGTTCGCGATCGACAAGCCCCTCATGGCGGACTGCATGGTCAGCAACAATGCTCAGGCAGCTACGGTCTTTCCGGTCGTCAGTGGTTACAACCTCGAAGGGGCGCGGGTTGAAAACCTGGTGATTGACGGCAACAAGACTTCCAACGTGCAGTTGAACGGCTGCCGGGGTGCCGGAATATTCCTCTATCGTGCGTTCGGGACCGTCATCCGGGATTGTGTGGTTCGAGACTACAACGGCGACGGGATCAGTTTCCAGCAGTCTAATGACGTTTCCGTCATCGGTTGCATCAGCGACGGCAATACGTTTCTGGGCATACACCCGGGCAGCGGCTCGCAGCGGCCTCGCGTGCGAAATTGCATTGCCCGTAACAATGGGACAGACGGTCTATTCCTGTGCTGGCGCGTGCGGCATGGGCTCTTTAGAGACAATGTTTTGGAAGCGAATGGGCGGTTCGGCATTTCCATCGGGCACAAGGATTCCGACAATCTTTTTCGCTTCAACGTGGTCCGGCTGAACCATCAGGACGGCGTCTTTTTCCGGAATGAGGCGCTTGGCATGGCGCCCCATCGCAACTGCCTCGAAGAGAACGTCATTGAGGATAATGGCGTCGGTGGAGAAGCGGCGGGTATCCGCATACGAGGACAAACCAACAATCTGATTTTCAGGAACAACGTCATTCGCGATACGCGGCCGGCCGAGTCGCAGACGCAGACGGTCGGGATTCGTATTGAGGAGAAAGTCGGACCGGTCACGCTCGAAGGAAATACAATAGAAGGCAAAGTGAAAATTGAAGACCGTCGGGTTGCAAGTTCAAAATGATCGACTGTTCCCCGGGAAGTACATTGTAAAGGAGAAGGCAAATGATACAATCGAGTTCAACCTTGGCGCGTTTCGCACATTCCGTTCTTGCGGTCACTCTATTGTGCGTTCTATGCAGCCCGCTTGTGGCGGGTGAGACGGCGCGCAAGAGTAGCAAGAAGAAGGGATTCATTACAGTCGCCACCATTGGCCCCAGCCCGCTGACCGTATCACCTGACATAAAACCACAGGCCCTTGTCAGCAGGATGATCTCCCATTGGCGGGGCAGATTCGCCCAAGTCCTGCCGGACCAGCCCGACCTGATTGTCGTCCCGGAAGCGTGCGACCGGCCGAGTGGACTCAGCGCGGAAAAGCTGCGGGAATACTACGACGTACGCAAAGACCAAATACGCCAGTTCTTTGCCGAGACGGCCCGGCAGAACAACTGCTATATCATCTATTCAGCTTATCGAAAGACGCCGGACGGGGTGGGCCACAATTCCAGCGTTTTGATCGACCGCAAGGGCGAAATAGCCGGGATTTACAACAAGAATCATCCGACGATTGGGGAGATTGAGAAGGGCATCGCCTGCGGCCGGGAGGCTCCCGTGTTCAAGTGCGATTTCGGCCGGGTTGCGATGGCGATCTGTTTCGACCTCAATTTCGATGAGTTGCGGTTGAAATACGTCAAGGCCAAGCCGGACCTTATTATCTTCTCCTCAATGTACCACGGCGGGCTGATGCAAGGCTATTGGGCTTATTCGTGCCGAAGCCATTTTGTCGGGGCGATTGCAGGCAGGGGAACGCGCTCGGAAATACGCAATCCTTTGGGAGAGGTCGTCGCAACGAATACGAACTACTTCGATTTTGCCGTGGCGAGAGTCAATCTGGACAGTGCGCTCGTGCACCTCGATTATAACTGGGGTCGCCTGCGGGAGATGAAGGCCAAGTACGGTCCGAAAGTCAAGATCAACGACCCCGGCTGCCTGGGCTGCGTACTGATTTCGAGCGAGGACGAGACGGTCAGCATCGATGATATGATCGAGGAGTTCGGCATCGAGCGGCTGGACGATTACTTCGCCAGGTCGCTTGCGCGTCGGCATGAGTCCCTCGGTAATGCAAATAGTGGAGGACACGAACAATGAGAGTTCTACGAGCAAAGATAGTATTGCTGACCATTTGTTTTCTGGCGGTCGTGACAAGTGTAAGCGCTGCGGAGGATTGGTTTCAGTTCAAGTATGATTGCCGGCATTCGGGCAACGTTCCTGATAGAAGCGTCGCAACGCCTCTGAGACTGATCGGCGCGGTTCCGCTAACCGACGCTGTTTTTACCTCGCCCGTGGTGGCTGACGGCCGTGCGTATGTTGTGGACGGATCGGGAGTGGTTTTCTGCATCGATACGTCCACTTTGCGTGTTCTGTGGAAGTTCGACACGGCGGACGATAAAGCTAACTGCAACAACGTATCATCACCGGCTATCGCTGGACGTTATCTTCACGTGGGAACGATGGCGGGCGCGTACTTCGTGCTGGACAGAATCAACGGAAACGTCGTCAAGACGATTGATTGCGGCGAGCCGATCCTGGCGGCGCCGATCGTGTCCAACGGCCGCGTGTATTTCGCCACGTTGGGTTCGCGCGTTCATGCTCTGGAGCCGGATGGGACGACTTGCTGGACGTGGGATTACGTCAAAGAGGTCCTCAAGTTTGACGGTGATCGCTGGAGTGGACAAGAATGGCGCAGACACAAAGCCGGGCGGGTGACGTGGCGAGACCAGTTCTGCTGTTCCAGCAATATCGTCGCGGATGGGAAAACGCTCGTTGTCCCGGCGGGCGGCTCGGCGGTCTGCCTGGCAGACACTGGCGACGAAGCGGAGCTTCGTGGGATGGCGACGGTGCCGTCCTATGCCGGCTCGGAGAAGCCCGGCACGTTCGGGCTGAGCATCGGCGAGAATGGTTCACTGTATCGCCAGTGGCACCGGCGGGACAATACAGGCCGCGTCGAGATCATACCGTTCTATG
>JARRQQ010000374.1:0-4973 GCA_037381725.1 Sedimentisphaerales bacterium | reverse complement strand
CCCGTGAACAGCTCGCCCTTAATCGTCACTTTTTCGCTGATCGGCTGGGTCAGGTCGAAGTTAAGCGACCAGGTTGTGAAATCCCTGTGGCCTCCTCGGGGGTTCGTATCGTATTCTTCCTGGCCCCAGTGTCCGGACACGCCCATCGTCGTGGGCTTAGGCCCGTAGAGAGGCATGGTCAGGCCCGCTCTGGCCTGGACGGTGGGGAACCCGGCGTCCTCGCCCGATTCGGTTCCGTTGGGCGCCGCCACTGCGTCGGCCCGGCCGATGGTTCGGGCCACCGCGCCTTCGAGTTTCAGATCAACGTCTCTGTCCAGGCTGATTTCTTTGGTCAGGCGGAACTGGGGACGGCGATACCCGATGTTTCCCACCCACCAGCAGACGCTGTAATTCACCGTGCTGGGGACCAGCGGGCTGATGACGTCCGAGGTCTGTCCGGCAATGATACTGAACTTCTCGGCGGGCCAGTCCAGCTTCATGTAGGCATGACGCATCATCGGGTTGGGCTTGTTCTCGCTATCTCCGCCGTAAAAGTCGATCTCGACCCGCCCGCTCGTCTTGACGCGCCGGTTGTCCGGCCCGGTGAGCAGAACGCCGAGCCGGGTTTGTCTGGCCGTCATGTTGAACTGGTCATCATGATTGTTCAAATTCTGGGGATCGACCCACTTGGCATAATCGCCGTTGTCGATCCTTGACGAATCGTAGGCGGCGTCAAACTTCAAATAGCCGTAGATTTGGATGTCCAGACTCGACCATACCGGCAGCCGTGGCTGGCTTTCCTTTGTTCCGGGGCGTTGATTAAGGGTTTTCTTGACATCCTCCAGCTCTTTGTCAAGATTCGCGACTCTCTGCTTCAATTCAGCATTTTCCTCCGCCATGCTCTCTTGGCTCGTCGCTGCCTGAACCGAGGCCCGGGAGCCGCCGAGCACGGCTATGACCAGAAATGCACTGACCCACTGTACTGTTTTCGCCATGGTACTCTCCTAATTCCCCCTGTTTCCTGACAGGATAGCGGGACTTTCTGGATTCTCTTGACGGGACAGCAGAATATCCAGAATGACTCGTCTGGTTCATCCTGTTATCCTGTCTGTATTCTCAATCCTGTCTAACTACTTAACCCCGGCATCCCGTCAAACCTGATGACCCCCGGTGGGCGGTCTGTTTACGTACCCGTGGTCGAGGTACTATAACCGGCGCGCCCCGGACCGTCAAGAATATCCCGGGAAAAATTAGGGAAAAGGGCGAGAGACAAGAATCAGGCCGCAAGTCCTGCATGAGGCAAGGTGACGAAGATGGCATGGCGAGCGACGAGAGACGACGGACGAGGCGTCCGTCGTTGACCTGACAGATGGTCCCACCAAATCATAAATCGGAGATTATAAGAAGCCCCCACCTTGGCTTTGGTGAAATCCGAAGAGGGAAAATGGTAGGGGCTTTAGGCGAATGCAAAAGACGTTTGGCACGATCAGGAATTACTGAGCAACTCTGACACACATCAACCGGCTTTGATCTCGGATCAGGAGCTTGCCATCGGAAAGTGCGAGGGGTGCCCAGTTCTGGGTTGAACCTCCAAATCGAGACATGCCTTCGCTGTCTGCTCCTCCTTCTCCAAGCACCTCTGCTGATGCAAGGGACTTGAATCCGGATGGATCAGGTTCTATAAGATACAGAGTTTTCGCTCCGTCGGTAGCCAGAATCAGACCGTCGGCTAGGATCATACTGCCTTTGTTAAAATCAGGTGAACGTTTTGTTTTCCACATGATCTTGCCGTCCATACTCATGCACGTCAGGCCATCATGCCGGCTATTGGTTCCGTACTGAGCATAGAAATAGCCGTTGTGCAATATCGGTGGTTTGGTTTGATCGCCAAATTCTTCTGTTCTGAGAAGTTCTGTTGTGCCGTAGCTTCCATCCGCCTTCTTTTCGATTTTTATCATAACCGCGCCGAGTTCATATCCACCTACAACAAGCACTTTGTTATCACCGGCATCAACGGCACTCGGTACTGAAATGTGGCATTGCCACTTATCATATTCCCAGAGGATTCTTCCCGTAAGCGGATCGATACCGACCACTTTGCCCATTTTGTTTTCATCCGGGCTGGACCGTCTGAAAGGATTCGTCGATGGACTTATCATTACAACCTGGTCTTTTCCGTCCACCTTTACGATGGCCGGGCTGACATAGCCTACATAACCAAGAGACGGCGTTTTCCATTTGACATTGCCTGTGAGTTTTTCAAAAGCAACAACACCAGCCTCAGGCGCTTGCGAGGCCACAATCAGCAAATCGCCGTAAATCAAAGGATTCTGTGTGATTGCCCATACGGGAAATCTTCCGAGTGGAGTGGGTCCCCACGGTACACGTCCAGCTATGCGACTCGGTCTACCGCCGAAATCGGTCCAAACATTCTTGTTCCAGACGGGCTTGTGCGTGTTTATATCTACGCAATACAGGTCGCCGTTGTGGCCACAGGAATAAACGTGATTGCCGTCCACAGTTGGTACACTTCGTGAGCCTGGGAACGAAACACGCCCGGGAGCGTCGTAAGCAAAATTCCAGAGTTCCTTGCCGTTGGAGAGATCCCAACACCGAAGGTTATCACCGACCTTATCATCCCTGTCGAGCAAATAGACCTTGCCGTCTTTGATAACAGGTCCGCCAAAACCCCTGCCAACAGCAACGGTCCATAGAACTTCCGGTCCATTCTCGGGCCAGGAGCGCAACAGACCTTTCTGGTCCGATGTACTGTTTCTGTTGGGTCCAGGATACTGAGGCCAATCCGCGAGACTGCTGCAGGCGGCCACCATCAAAACTACTGCTGCCAAAGTCAGTTTCACCTTCATTTTCTTGCTCCTAGCTTTCTCGGTTAACAACGGGAACGCCGTCCTTCACAACGTCGGCGATCCATATCTCATGGTGCCATGGGCCGTATGCACGTTCGATGGCCACGCGGCTCATATCTGGAGCCGACCAACCACACCAGGCGAAGGAACCATCGACTATCTTGGTAGCCGTCTGAGTCTCCACGTCGTAAATCCAGAGCCCTCCATCCCAATAGCATCCGATAGCCAGCCGTTTCGCATCGGGGGACCAACAGATAAATGACTGTTCCTTTGCCTTTCCATTAGGTCCCGACCAGGATGCCACGACCGACTTATGAGTTAAATCCACTATCTTAAGTGCGCCGCTCTTCTCTTCCTCGAATGCTATGAATTTCTCATCGGGCGATACGACTGGAAACCGTGCATCGCACAGGAAAACCTCCTTTGGATTCGCGTTGTTAGGATCCGCCGACACGGAGTAGACCACGTTGTCCAAACGGCTGTGGTAGTAAAGCCTTCTCGAATCGGCGGACCAGTTCGGCCAGCCGCCTCTGCCCAGAAATCGCGGACGTTCAGCACCGTCTGCCCTGATAATCCAGACCTCCTCCCGCTCCCACGGCTGATGCGCTCCCTCGCCCGGCAGCGTCAACTCCCTCATGGACAAAACCTGCCGATCACGAACGTACAGAATATGTTTCCCGTCGGGAGACCACGCAGGGTCTTTGCCGGGAACGGTGAGCAGTCGCCTGCGCCCGCTTTCAAGGTTCAGTATCTCGATGCCGCTGGCTCCCAGGACGCCCCGGCTATACGCTAACTCCGTGCCGTCAGGCGAGAAGCTTGGGTGGAATCCCTCGGAGACAACCCGTCGGCCCCGGGCGGCAAGCTCGTGAAACTGCTCGGTCGCTCGGTGCATGGCTAAGAAGGCAGTTCCTTGCGGGCGGGCGCCTTGCGGATACCACGATCGGCCCGCCCACAGGCTGTCGGACACGTATTTAGCCGCCGAACAATCGAACCGTATTTGATTCATCAGGCCCGAATTGAGCATGGCATCGCATTCGGCTTGAGCCGCCTGGTAGTCGCCCAAGGCCGTCAATATGCAGAAGAGATAGAAATGGTGCATCGGCTCGCCGGGCTGAAGCCGGACGCACGTCCGCGCGTCGGTAAGGGCTTGCTCGTATCGGCCCATTTGCATGAGGGTATCGCGCCGCTGGCTGCAAAGCCCCGCGAATCGCTTATCGCGCGGATTGCTCAGGCCGGCGGCTTGGTCGTGGTCCGCGAGCGCCGCCGCAAGCTGGTCTTTGTCATTTTGCGCCAGTGCCATTTGCCTGCGCGCGATGGCGCGAAGCGAGTGTCCCGCCGGATTCATCGGCTGGCTCCCGATCATGACGGAAGCCTCCGTCTCCATATCCCGGTATCGTCCGAGGGCAAGGTAGGCGAAAGCCCTGGCCCGCCTGGCCGCGTAGTGGGCGGGGCCCAGCTCAAGAGCGTCATCGAGCCAGCCGAGCGTCGCCTGTACCGTCTGGGCGGTCATGGCCCGCAGCAGATAGGCCTCGGCGGTGCGGGGCAGCAGGCGTTCGCCGCGTCGCAGGTGGTTGTCGGCCCGGCTCTTGGCTTCGGGATCGTCGGGAGCCGATTCGAGATAGATCCAGGCCAACAGAAAATGGGCGTTAGCGGCAATTTCAGGCCGTTCCTCAAGGAGATCCCGCAAAGGCTGGATGCCGGCTTCTGGCCCCTGTAATTCAAGCAGCGCGCGGGCGCGCAAAAGCCGAGCTTCGGGGCCTACCAACCGGCTCGACAGAATCGGCGTGACCTCGGACAACGCCTCCTGATACTTACCCCTGGACAGGAGGTCTTCGACCAGGGTGATCGTCCTCTGGTGCTCGGCCCGCGTCCGCTGGACGGCAAAGCGAACGTACGAAAGCCCCGCCAACGATAGCCCGACGACAAGAACCGCGGTTGCACAAGCCGTTATTACTTGGAGACGATGCCTCCGCATGAACTTCCGCAGCCGATAGATGGTCGCGGGCGACCCAGCCAGAATCGGCTCGTGCCTCAGGTGACGCTCGATGTCCTCGGCCAATGCGTGTGCCGTCTCGTACCGGAGCGTCCTGTCCTTTTCGAGCGTCTTCATCACGATCCGGTCCAGAT
>JARRQQ010000373.1:0-4973 GCA_037381725.1 Sedimentisphaerales bacterium | reverse complement strand
GATGGTTGGGTGGTGTCTGAGTTATTGATCAAAGGGACCAACGACGGTCCATACATGGGCATGCCAGCCACAAGACGTTCAATTCAGTTGAGAGGAGTAAGTCTGCAACGGTACAATGCAGAGGGTCTGATCACAGATCTCAGCAGCTATTACGACAACCTGTCCATGCTGGCACAGTTAGGTTTATTTCCTCCACCCGATCCAGAGGCAAACAAGGCCCTTGCCATCCGAGCTGACGAACACGTGAATACCGGAGACCCAGCCATAGCAGACGAGGTTTTTGCCACCGACTTCATCAATCACGACCCCGCGAATCCCGATGTCCGTGACCTCGAGAGCTACAAAGGATGGGTCGCTGCAACCCGCACTGCAATGCCTGATTTCCATGCCACTATGGAGGATATGATTGCCGAAGGAGACAAGGTAGCGGAGCGCTGGACAGCTACTGGCACACAAGAAGGTGAGCTTCCCGGCATTCCACCCACCGGTAGGCAAGTGACGTTCACGGGGATGACCATCTATCGTGTCGCCGAGGGCAAGATAGTGGAGATGTGGTGGAGTATGGACTCGCTGGGCCTGATGCAGCAGCTCGGTGTAATGCCTCCGACTGCCACCGACTATACCTGGGGGCCACCCTCTGAAGTGACCGGTGATCCGGGTGATCCGGTCACAAATACAGCCATGGTTCTCTACCTTGTTCAGAAGTTCTGGAATGAGCAAAACGTGGCTGGATTGGATAACACCCATGGTCCTGACTTCATCTCGCACAATCCAGTCATTCCCGGCAATCCTTTGCCGTACAACATGTACAAGCAGGTTGGCTTGTTGCACCTCGCAGCCTTTCCTGATATGCGGGTTACTGCCGAAAATATAATGGCAGAAGGAGACAAGGTGGCTGTTCGGTGGACGGTAAACGGAACACACCTGGGTGAACTGATGGGTGTACCTCCCACGGGAAGACCAGTAACATTTACCGGGATGACCATCCACCGTTTCGCCGATGGCAAGATCATAGAGAATTGGTGGGCCTATGACGCCCTGGGGATGATGCAGCAGATCACCGCGCCTCCGGAACCCTAGCCTTGTCAAAGATGAAGCCGAATCCACGCCAGGTTCGTTTTGCAGACACACTTGGGGCTGTGAGCATCCCGCTTGCAGCCCTTTTCCTATGCCTCAACGGTTTGCGCTGACGACCCAGAATCATTGACGGCCTGCCCAGCACTCCCTGCAATCCCTGTGGTCCGAATAGTACATGACCGCGGAGACCCTCTGATGTGGCGAACTGAATGCGGGGTACGAATCTCGGGTCAGCTCACTATAATTGAGGTTTCAGAGTCAGAATAGATGAGCACGAGCCAGCAGAGATACGATCCAAGTTTATGACAGAATTCCCCAGAACGCCTCCCGGAAGCATTTCATGGCTGGAAAACAGTTCAACGGCGGCCTGTTTCTTTCGACTTTTTCAGTTATTCGCTTCCGGAATCTGGTCGATACAAACGATGTGAGAAAGGCTTTTCCTTCAAAGGTATGCCATGAGATGGAATATTTGGAGCAATAGAAGGCAAGGGGAAAGAAGAAGCGATCCAGACGACGTTGGCGGCCGAAGAAAGGCCCAGAGAAGAGAGGGTAACAGAAGGAATTTTGTCAGATTGTATTATCCGCCCACCGCCGCGCCAAAGGTTCTGAATGCCAACTTTCGTATACTTGATCTATCTGAAAATGGAATTAAGTTTCTTTGCAGAAACAACTGTGAGGAATGCACAGATCCAATTTCTCTCAAGAGCATTCTAAATCTTAAGATTCAATTTCATGACGGAGAGATAGCAGAAGTTGTTATTAAAATCAGTAGGTGCGAAGCCATTCCCAATGGCAAGGATAAGACCTATGCCGGTACCCTCACGAAGGGTATAGCTGCCGAGAGAATAAATAAAGAAGAAACCTACCTCTTGAACCGCTCCCCTCAATCTGAGTGGGAAGGAGAGTAAGCATCCGGCGAAGTCCACCTGCTACGCCAGAAGGTTTGTCACAAGTCCTGCCGGGAGCGGTTTCGATGTAAATGCGTGCCCGTTCCCTCCATGTTCGAACGACTATCACTTTGCACCTTGTCGCAACTCGTTTCTCCTGAATGCTTGAGGGCTCCTCGGGCTTTGTCCGATATGTGCCGTTAAGTGACCGGGAAATCTGGCCGATAAAGGGACGGTAACGACACTGGTATTCTGAAGGGATCCTCACATGAACCGAAGGTTCTGGCTGATCGCGACCGCACTGCTGGCACTGGCAACTCAAGGCTGCACCGAGAGAGTCCTGGCTCCTCCGCAGATCGACCTGAAACAGCACGAAGTTGTCGGCGTCATCGAATTCGACTGCTCCGGCCAGGGTGACCTAGGACCTTTCCTGACCCAGCGGTTTGTGGATGCCGTACGGCGTGACCAGGGGCTCGTGCGAATCGTTGTACTCGGCACACCGGCCGACGTCCTTGCAGATGTCGGCCAGACCCGCCTCGATCGGAACGCCTTCACGGCGATCGGACAAAAGCATCAAATCAAGACGGTCTTCACGGGAAACGTCGTCGTCTCCGACGTCAAGCCCAGCGTATCGATCGGAAGCCTGACCCACTTCGGCGTCTCGGCCGACGTGGACGCGACCCTCAACGCCCAGATGGTCGAGACCGAGACCGGCGCCTCGCTTTGGAGCCGCTCGGCCCGCGCAGTGCAACGCATTGGGGGCGTCGAGGTTTTCGGCGACAGGAGCTTCGCCTTCGACGCCGATGACCCAGAGAACGCCTACGGCCGTCTCGCCGACATCCTTGTCGAAGCCGCCACGCGTGATTTTCGGTGCCATTGGATACGCGTAAAGAAGAAGTAGCGGCAGGACAAGCTGTTTTGGTGCAAAGGGCACTCCGGACTTTTGTGCGTAACGTCAGCTTCCTGCTGTCAATCGAGGGACATCTTGCTTCATTTCTATTTGCCCCGCTTCTGTCTCGTGTCTGCGGGGGCGCCGATTCCACGAAGAATTGAGAACGCCACGATAATCGGGGCCAACTTTTGCTGCGATTCGCGGGCGGGAGGTGCTCTGTGTCCGCAGCGACAAGAAGGAAAAACTCAGGAGTTTGGCCGACCAAGTGGACGCCGCGTTCGGTACTTCTCGAATCGCTGGTCTGCACCGGGGATTTGGAGTACGCAGAATGAGGTTTTTGCTCTGTCAATCATCCGAACCCACTACGGACGTCCTCTCGTAACAACGTTAACTGAGTAGAAACGCCAAAATGAAAGGAGCTTATCATGTCCAGAAAATATGTTGACTGTAGAGAACACCCTGATCCCAATACGAAATGCAGTGTGGCTATCTCGGCGGATAGTGACGAGGAACTTGTAGAGGCTGTGGTGCAACATGGGATAGCCGCTCACGGCATGAAGGACGGCCCGGATCTGAGAAGGGAGTTGAAGAGCTTAGTCAAGGAAGGCTCGCCGCATTCGTGACGAGTGGCGGTAGTACTCGTCGCCAGTGAGGCGTATCGGCAGGGCGAGGTCGTGAGTAGCGCATGGTGGCACGGATGCCTTTCAGCATGTACTTGCGCGCGGCAAGTGCGACCAGATGCTAGGACAGGATAACAGGGTGTGGCGAATTACGTGTATTGCTGATCCTGTTATCCTGTCTCGAACTATTAGTTCTTCTCCAGCGGCAGACGGGGAGCCATGAACTGCTCCTCTCTTGTGTCGCGTCGCGGGATAACGTATTCCGCCCAGACCTGGCCGGTCGTCGTATCTATGACAAATACGTGATTCGTTGTCGTTGCGATCCGGAAGTGGTCCACCGCGGGTGGGTCGTTCCGGGAGGCGCCAAAGGCAAGGAACACGAGCACGGCAAGAGCCACACCGGCCAAAAGGCTTTTTAAATCAAACGTTGTTTTCATCGTCTACTCTCCTTTCCTTTCCTCGGAAGTGGTATTACGTACGTCTCTGATCTGCGGGAATAACGCAACTTGGCATTCTTCGTGTCCATTGCAATTGAACCTTCGCCGGCGCGTGATGTCCACTACAAATGAGGCGGGCGGACAAAGAGAACGGGGCCTCTTTCCTATAGGCCCATGCCGGAGATGACGGCTTCGAATACGAGGGCTCCATCGACGACGCCCTGCACGGCGGTTATGACGAGGGTGCCTCGCTTGCGGCGTTTGTACTTGGTGATATGGCCGAGTAGATAGAGCCTTCGGCCCGGCTCGACGGGCAGACGGAACTTCGTCCCTTCGATGCCGGCAAAGCCGATGAAACCCTCCTCTTCGTAGACTTGTTTGAGGAAGAAACTCGATAGCTGCGCGCTCGCCTCCACCATAATGACGCCGGGCATCAAGGGCCGGCCGGGAATGTGGCCACGGACCCAGAATTCGTTCTCCGTAACGTCCTTATAGCCCAGTATCAGGTACTTGTCCTTGTTGTACCAGAGAACACCGTCGAGCTGCTGCATCTCGAATCGTTGGGGATTGATCTTGCAAATCGCTTCCTTGTCGAAGACAGGCTCCGCACCAAGGTCGATTTTTGATAGATCGAATAGCAATGGAGGAGGCATCGTTTACCCCACGAGAGCTCCGCCCACAAACCACGCTGCAGCACCGCCCATCAGATATGGTCTGCCGGTAGACGCGGCCCTTGGAGACAATGCGCTGCATGCTCCAAGGGGTCTGGCAAGTGTTTGCAAAGCGAATGAGGCGCTAATCCGCCGATCTGATCTCAAGGATCCGGCTACGGACGAGTTGAGCGGCCTGTTTGATTTTCTGCATTTGCTTACGTACGCGCGTCCCCGCCGCCTTGTTCCCACCCTCAGCTTTGTTGATGTCAGCCTCCGTCTCAGCGACGAGCACTTTGAGGTCTTCGTACTCTTGCATCAAAAATAACCTCCACTTCGCGGGTTCAAGAATCCCAAAAACTGACTAAAACCATACAAAAAACTAATGGTGTCGACCGGCTTTGTCAAAG
>JARRQQ010000372.1:0-6345 GCA_037381725.1 Sedimentisphaerales bacterium | reverse complement strand
CCTGTTCGATTGCCTCCCGGCGGACCAGCATGAAACATCCGGTGACCACGGCCACTTCCCGCACGTCGTCTCGGTCCCACCACGTCATTTGCTCGCGTCCGAAGAATCGGCTTCGCGAAAACAGCTTGTACAGATAGGTGCTCGACAGGAGCATATTCAATATCGAGGGATACATGAAACAGGTCGGCTGCAAGGTTCGGTCGGGGTTGAGTACCCGGCAGCCCACTACGCCGGCCCGCGGGTGGGCGTCCGCAAAGGCGACGGTGTTCGCGATCGCATTCTTCAGAACGACCGTATCGCTATTAAGCAAAAGCACGTATCGACCCTTGGCGACCGCCATGCCCTGATTGTTGGCGGCGGCAAACCCTCGGTTGTCCTGGTTTTCCATGAGGACCACTTGCCGGAAATCTCTCTTGATCATCTCTTGCGAGCCGTCGGTCGAGGCGTTATCGACCACAATCACCTCGTACTCCACGTCGCCCGCATTCTCGTAAACAGACTTGAGACAATCCGAAAGCAGTCTCTTTGTATTCCAGTTGACTATAAGAATCGAGACGTCCATCATCAGGTCTTTGCCAGCTCCGAAACGGTCAGAACTCTGATGCCGCATTCCTTGGCGGCGACGAGCGCCGCTCGCGTCGAGTCGAGAACGTATTTCTCCGTGCTGAGATTCCGGCGGTCGAAATCGTGAGCCAACGAAACCGTTCCTCCGGTCTTCCTGGCAATCGCGGCGATCCAATTGTCCTCGGGCCTATCCGGCCACGTGTCTCCCGCGTCCGCCAACCAGTAGACGATGGGGACATTGCGAGCCAGCAAATACAGCAGACACACGATATTCAGCTTGCCGTTTGGTGGGCGAAACGGATACGTCCTTCGCTCCCATCCCAACGCCGAGTCAATCGCCTCCCATCCGCGTTTGATGTCCGACAATCCCTTGAGCGGCGAAACTCTCCACTGATTCAGGTGCTCATACCCATGAGAGCATATTTCATGACCCTTGTCCGCTATGCGTTTGACCACGTCCTCCCGCCCTGCAACATTACTGCCCAACAGGAAGAAGGACGCCTTCGCGTTGTGCTCATCAAGGATATTCATAATTGCCGTTGTCAACCTGCTGCCGGGGCCATCATCGAAGCTCAATACCAGCGCCATGGATTTGACGGCTCGTCGTCGGAGCGCTCGTCGCGCAAGCCCGCCATAGATGAATGGCACGCCGAAATAGACAAAGGCCGCCAAGAATACAATCAAGCATAACCACACGAATAAAATTTCCAATCTCCTCCGCAGTGTTCCCGGTTATCCTAGTTCTTCGCTTGAAGCCGGTCGCGCCATCGCCGTTTGACCCAGGCCTCCACCCCGATTTTTCTCATGAATTGCCCCAAGCCCGTGTCCACCATCATCAGCGAGCTGCGAAGCGTATTGATCAATACCGGTCGTAACCTCGGCGCGAATACGTGAACCGAAGCCTCCGACCAGGATTCGGTGCCGTACCGATGCTTGTATTCGGCGTCGCCAAAATAGAAATCTATGGAATCGATGGACGTATCGTCACACAGAGATTCCAGAACCTTCAGAAACAGAACCGTGCCGGGGTTATGGTTCCTCAGAGACGGGTCATATCCAATGCTGACCAGGTAGTAGACTCTGCGGTAACGCAATCCAAGCTGAAACGCGCAAGGTTGCTCGCCGGCGAGCAGGATGCACCCGTGAAACCAACCGTGTGAGGCGGCTTCCTTCATGAGTGACCGTGTTTGTTCATTGTTCACGATGCCGGCGCCCAAGGCGTGTTGGTACGTCTTCGTCGAGATCTCAGCCGCCGTCTGCACGAAGTCGTCCACTTCATCCTCATTCGTAAAGGCGATGAAGTTCTCCTTGTCCGAGCTCATTTCGTCAATGCGTTTGATGTATCTACGCATATTGCCCCGGTGCTTACGGGAGCAGCCCGCGTAGAAGTCATCCATCCGTTTGGGCACAGACATACGCCAATGATCGTCGACGCCGGGCGTGTAGCCCCTCGTCAGAAAGCCGAACACGCTGGCGATCTCGTTGTAGAGACACGTGTCCGCTCTCAAATGGTTAAAGTACACGACGTCGAACTCGCGGTTCCTCAACCGCCTCCGCAATTCACTCAAAATGAACAAGCCAACGGCCTCTTCCGGCTGACCCAGAATGCCTCCGTACACAACCGTCAGGCACTTTAGCGTTGCTCCGCCGAGCGTCTTGTATCCGAGCTTGAATTCCAGTCGATGTTGCTCGATCCGACCGGCCACCAGAGCCACGGGGTGATCATCACGTTTGACAAGCATCGCGTACGGCCGCAAATCGCCCTCCAGCGACTCGGCAACCGAAAGGAATCGGTCGATGTCGGCATCCGGCGTCGGATTGGGCTCCGCCTGATGAATCTGTTCCCACGCCGCACGAATCGCCTCGATCTCGTCACGACCTCTTGCGCACACGATCGTCAGCTCGCCACCCGGCTGCACCTCGGATGCGTTTTCGGTACCCCCGCTTCCCGCATTGACGTTGATTTCAGCAGACATAACCATCGAACCACTCTGCAAACACAATATCTCGTTGCTATTCTCTCACCACAATGAACCGGCGAGGCCAGTCAGTTCGCACTACTCTGCGAGGCTCTTTACCACACGGAAGGCCTCATGTCGCATCTTGCCTCTTCCTTTGACACTCTTGATTGAGCTGTAAAGCGAGCGACACCACTTGATTGTTGCCAGCCTCCATATCAGAAAATGAAGAAACGCCACCAAACGCCCGCGAACCCCTCGACCCGTCACGAACCGATGGACACCATGCTCATCCGTACCCCAGAAGCGCTTGTACTCGGCCTCGCCATGCCCAAAGTCAAAGAGTGTTATTCCGTCGTCACACGCATCGTGAATAACCCGGCTCGTCAAGACCTGTCCAACGGACAACGAGGACGCATAGGCCAGCTTGAACGAAGTCCACGCGTAATAGAGTCGTCCGTGGGCTATGAGGGCGAAGACAAACGCCGCATCGGTATTGTCGATTGTCATCAGCCACGCGCTGGCAAGACCGGCCCGGGCAATGTCCAGCAACAGCTTTCGATAGAACGGCTGTCCCAACACCGCGGCTCCTCGTCTCTTCATCCAGCTTTGTTCCTGGATGGACGCGATACGTTCGATGACTGCGTCCGTGATCTCGCCATTACTGTAACGTTCGACGTTGACCTCGTGCCTCTTACGTAAGATCCTTTCCTTTCTCCGCAGCGTCTGACGTGACCTTCCTGATTTGGCTTTTTGCAGGTACTCTTCGTACGAGCAGCCCAGCCGGATGAAGGGACACGGATGACGATGGACCCGATAAACGGAAGAGCCTCTGTGTCCGATCCGTTCAAGAAAGGATTTCGTTGCACGATCATCGGAACTCAGGTTCTCAGAGCAAAACACATCGGCGACTTTTCCCGCATGAAACGCCTCAACGATACGATCAACAGCCTCGGGATAGTCCGGATCAGCGAGGAGCCCAAGGTAAGATGGCAGCCAACTGCCCGTAGGCTCCGCTATTCTCACTCCCAGGCGTTCGTGAATGGTCAACGAAAACAGGGTCACAAGTTTGCTCTGGCACCAGCACAGCACGAACAACGGTTTTCCCTTGAACTTTTTCTCACTGATGAACGTGCTGATCCAATGGCGCGACAGGTAAGGCGTCGCCTCGGGAGCCCGTGCGAACAAATCGTCCCAGTCATCCGCGAATCGAGACGCGGCGCCTGCGCCCTCAACAATCTGCAATTCAAAGGATCGGTCCCGTCGATCCCCCGTAACGTCATTTGTTTGGTTGAGAGTTTGGGTGTGGATCATCATCCTTATCTTAGCCTCTCACCTCCGACGCAACCGCGATCCGTTGCTTTTGGGCGACGACACGTGTCAGTCTCGTTGGAATCTGCCAGTCGAACTGTGAATGAGTTAGGGAGGCGATTATCCCGAGAACACAGTAGAACAAGGTGGACAACTGGCCGAAGAAACTGACGGACATCCACGTGACGACCACGGCGAACAACGTCGTGCCGCACGCCCAACAAAGTGATTTCAATCTCGGATATACCATTCTCCTGTAAGTGGCCGTCACCGCTCGAAACGCTGCTACCAGAACGGCACACAGCACGATTATACCCCAAATCCCGTACCTTACCCCCGTCAAGATAAATTCATTCGTCACGTCAGTGCTGCCCATACCAAAGTAGTGGCCCCAGCCTGGGTCCTGGTCGCCGTAGCCTCTCAGCCACCATTCGTGAAAATACTTGATGGCCACGTCAATCAGTTGGGCACGGTGCCAGCCGGCGCCCCCGAGCGGGTTCGCATAGGAGACGACGACGTGGTAGAAAGGTCTATTGCTTGCTATCTGAGTGGCTATGCACAGCAGCACAAACAACACCAACAACGTCTTAATCCACTGCTTCCTGCTTTCCAGCACCAGGCACCCACCCACTACGATGATCATCACCCACGGCCCGCTGGACATGCTGCTCAGACCGCCGACCAATGCTATCCCGGAGAGAATGAGAGCCCGCAAATGCCAGTTCTTTTCATAGCGCAGCCAATAAATGAACGGCAGGAACAGCGCGAAATTGATGCCGAACAAGATCGACACCCCGAACGGTCCGACCGCCCGGGTCAGGCCAAATCGCTGCGCGACCACGGAAGCTCGTGTGGCCCACGGTGAGAGACTCCAGAGGGGATAGAACGGCTGCCAGCCGGTAACACATTCGACGACACCCAATATCGCAAGAGGCACCAGGAGAACGCTGACGGTCTTCATGACCGAGACCAACGTCGACCGGTTCGTCACGATAAAACGGCAGGCCAGATAAGCAAACCAGGTGTCCATCACAAACCCGGCTCGGTTCTCGAACCTCTGCTCGAAAGTCATCTCCTCGAATCTCGTGGGCAAACAGGCATCGCATGAGCAACACGGCCACCACCATGCGACCCACCAGAAGATCGACGGTCCCGATGCTTACCGCCAGGTAGTACGGATACGACAACAACGCAGCGACGTACGCCGCCAGTGCATAGGGAGGCGGCAACACGAGAACCAGCGTCGAATATATGAGGGCAACAACGAGTGTTACGCCTTGCATCGCGACTCCGTTTCACTCGAATCCACGAGAGCTTCCTCTCGATTTTCGGTCAGGAGCGGAAACGCCCGCGTGGCAGACGTTCGTTGAGGTTTGGCCCAGCCTCTCGATAATATCCGCTTCATGGTTCCGGCGATGGATTTCAGTTTCTCCTTCGCCGATAATTGCCGCCAATTCCCAAACAGATCGAACCCTGCGTAGCGGGGAACGGGAACACGCATCATTTTCATCGTGAGCAGTCGTCCCCAAAGGTGGCGGCGTCGATTCAGAAGCGCCTTTTGTGAGTCCGGCAACGTTCTTGAATCGACCCGATTAAGCTCGACGTAGCCGGCTTTGAGGGCGTCCTGGACAATCTGTCTGCCCGTTTCCGTCCTCACCAGAACGAGAGAGCGTCCCGGCTCGCCGGCTTCGACCGGGCGATACCACGGATCGCCACACGAGATGTCCGCGAACTCACCCGTCGAATCGGGACACAAACGGCATCGGAACTGAATGTGGTTGCATAGAATCTTGCCCCAGGATTGCTCGTAGGTCATTTGCCGCGTTCGCTCAGGGTCTTTGGTACTGACCGTGGTCATGCCGGGCCAGCCGCAACCGCGATAGCGGAACTCGGATACCTCTTCCGGCGTCACACTAAGCGCCTCCAGGATCCTGTACGTGCCCCGCGTCACGGGCGTTCCCGCGCAGAAGATGCTGATCGCGGCGACGACGTTCTCTCGCAACCGGGCGTCGTTTGCTTGTGATTTGCGCAGCGCCACAACGTCACAAGGTTTGCCGATGAACACTGCCGGGCGCGAGGCGTCCCGCACACTCGGCAGTTTCTCGCACGGCGCCGCAGGGGAATAGCGCGAGCCGGTCCGCGCCATCAGATCCGTCCGGGTTCTGCTGAGCACGGGGACGTTTTCCAAAGGCGCCGCTGCACCGGCGGCCACGTGCAGCACGCCCGAAACGTTTCGTTTTTCGAGACAGTAGAGGGCCAGGGCGGTCGCTGCCCCCCCTGACGAACCTCGGAAACGAATCTCAGAGTCACTCGCGTAGCCTTCCCATACTTCAAGCACGGGTCCCCAGGCTTGATTTAGCTCACCTACGATTCGACCTCGGTCGTCAAAAGTCTTGTGAGAGATCTCAATGCCGGGACACACTTCTACGCACGCGCCGCATTTGCGACACCGGTCCGCATCGACGACCGGCCGGATGCCCTCGTCGCAAACGTTCACAAGAGCGACCGCCTG
>JARRQQ010000371.1:0-9303 GCA_037381725.1 Sedimentisphaerales bacterium | reverse complement strand
GTACGGCTGGGGCAATAACTGGAACGTGGACCTGCGCGAATGGTACGAGGAGTGCTTCCTCAAATGGACGCCGGAGAACAGGTGCGAGATCGAGCGGCAGTATCCTATCTGGACTGGCGATGGAAACTCCCGTACACAACCATTCACAGGTACTCATCCAGAGATTATGAAAAGCTTCAAAAACAACTTGACTCTGAACCAAGGTTGGCCGGAAGAACAAGCTCTACATGTGATTGGCGATCCTCACTACCAAAAGAAGGTCGTGCAGGCTTGGAGTTTTATAGAGATCGACGCACCTGCTCAGAAAAGAAAATATTCGATGGTCCAGAATATTGAGAGCAATAGCTTCTTCTGGAATATTCATGTAGCTCTCGCCTTCCTGGCGGATAGGCTCCAACCGAAGAGTTACCTGGAAATTGGTGTTCGTACCGGCTGTTCCCTCGTATCCGTCTTGAACAATTCTGAGGTTCGAGAGGTTGTGGGAATCGACACGTGGGAGGGGAGTTACGCGGGGATACCTAACACGAGAGAGTATGCTGTCAGACAAGTGAACAACTATCAAAGTCAAACAAACAAAAAGTTCAGGATAGACCTCATCAAGGGAGATAGTCATGAGAAGCTGAAAGAGTTGATACGTTCGGGAAAGAAATTTGACTTAACCACCGTTGATGGTGGCCACACGGAAAACGGTGCCTGGGAAGATCTCGAGGATGCAGCCAGACTTCTTGCCGATACCGGCGCGATCGTCTTCGATGACATAATCCACCCTTCTCACCCCTACCTGCGAAAACTCGTGGACAGATTTCGACAACAGCACCCAGACTACGCTGTTCTGATCAACAGCAAGCAAGACAATGGATGCGCCATTTTTCTTAAGGGCGTCGATGTCGAAAAACTCCTGACTGTGAGACATTCGAATGTTTCGGAGGCGAGGAATAAACAAGTCAGAGTGGCCGCCGATTATATACAAACTGGAACGTCAGTTGAGGCTGAATCATCGTTCGGCACGGAGGTTCGAAAACTGTTCGCCAAGATTAGGCCTCGCAAGATCATTGAAACGGGCACGTACATCGGAACCGGTACGACCACGATCATCTCCTCGGCGTTGCAGGCGGCCGGTATCCACGACGCGATCTTCTACACCATCGAAGTGAATCCGCAGAACTACGCCCGCGCCAGAGCATTCTTCGCGACGAGCGGCATGCGCGTCCGGGCTCTTAATGGCCTTTCGGTGCCGCGATCCCTGCTCCTGGACAGGGACCAGATAGCTCAAAGGACCATCTCAGACGTGGATTATGACGGCATCTTCGTGGACCACGACCAGGAGAGCCGGGTGCAGCTTTACTACGACGAGACTGACTTCCCGCAAGTCGAGGACGATTTGCTCTACAAATGCCTCGAAAGGTTCGATTTCATGCCTGATTTTGTACTTCTTGACAGCGCCGGGCACATGGGGAGTATCGAATTTGACTACCTGATAGATCACCTGCAAGGCGAATGTTGTATCGCCCTCGATGACATTTATCACGTCAAGCACCATCGCAGTTTCCAGCGAATGCAGAGTGATTCGCGATTCGAAGTCCTCACGACCTCACAGGAGAAGTTCGGATTCTGCATCGCTCGTTTCACTCCTTGTCCGGATGTCCGCGAGCAAGCCGCGGAACATTTGCTCTGGATACGGACGGATTCCATCGGCGACGCCGTCCTCGCCTCTTCCATGCTGCCGTTTGTTCGCGAGAGATATGGCAATCCGAAGATAACCGTCGTGTGCCGCAGTCACATTGCCGAACTGTACGAGAGCTGCCCGTACGTTGATGCCATAGTGACATTCGAAGAGAAACGTCTTCTCAGCGACCCAGCCTACGCGTCCGAGATATTCGAGCGTATACGAAGCCTAAGGGTGGATTGTACGGTGAACGCCGTCTATTCCCGGGACGTTATCTGCGACCGTATGGTCGCCGCCAGCGGCGCCGAATTGCGCATCGGTATGTACGGCAACCTGTGCAACATCTCCGAGGAGCTACGGGCACAGCACAATCAGTGGTACACCCGCCTTTTGCCCAGCGCTGGAGAACATAAACCTGAGATGGAACGTCACGTTGACTTTCTGCATGGTGTGGGATGTGAGGTGGATGAATTGTCGCCACAAATATGGCTAACGGCCGAAGATGAAGCATTTGCCGACGAATGGTTCGAGCGGAACGGCTTCCATCCGCAACACACGGTCGCCTTGTTTGCCGGTGTGCAAAGCCCCGAGCGGATATACACGCACTACGGCAAGGCGATCTCCGCGATATGCAGGGAGAATGGTTTTTCTGTGGTCGCCCTTGGCGCCGGCAATGACCGGGAATTGAATCAGCATAGTCTGAAGGATATCGAAAATGCGGGCGTGAGAGTCTGTGATTTGTCCGGCAAGCTCACCTTGCGTCGATCTGCTGCGATCATCAAGCGTTGCCGCCTTGCCGTCGGCGCTGAAACCGGGTTGGCGCACATTACCGCGGCTGTGGCTACACCACACGTCATCGTGATAGGCGGCGGCCAGTTCGGACGCTTCATGCCCTATTCCCCGCTGACGTCGCTCGTGTGCCTACCGTTGGCCTGCTACGGATGCGGCTGGAAGTGCGCGTATCGACAATCACAGGTCTACTGCGTCACGTGCGTATCGCCGGACGTCATCGAATACGCCGTTCAAGAGACCTTGCGAACTCAATCGAACAAGCCGCGACTATTCATTCAGCAGAACTCGCTGTGGAGTCCGCCGCCGGGAGCGCCTCAGTGGGAACCAATTGATCGGATGCTTAACGCCGAAGAGGTCGAGATTGTTCCGGTCGGCCGCTCCGTGGGAAAGAGAGACTCCGGCGATCAGACGACTTCTTGCGTGGACGTCAGTATTGTCGTCGCAACAAAAGACCGTGACAACCTCCTGGATGAGATGCTCGCCAGCCTGAGAGACGCGACGGAGGGTATAACCTATGAGGTGATTGTCATCGAAGGCGATTCTTCCGACCACACTCGGCAGATTTTGCAAAAGCACGGAATCGCCCACGTTTATGTCGAGTCGGAATGTCTCGGGCCGGGCGAACACTCGTGGGCGCAGTTGTATAACTTTGGTTTCTCAAAGGCACGCGGCCGGTGGGCGATGTATGCCAGTGATGATATTATTTTCAAGAAAGGATGCATCGCAAAAGCAATCGACATTCTAAAGAATCAGAAATCTCAGTCTGTTGCCGGCGGTGTCTTTTTCTATCGGGAGGTGATTCCTGAATATCCCGGCTGGGAAAGGCAAGGAATTTGTTTTGCGCTCGGACACAAGCTGCTGATGAACTTCGGGCTCATCCAGCTCGACGTGTTCGAGAAGGTGGGCGGATTTGATGAGACCTACCTATTCCGCGGCGCCGATATCGATCTTTCCTTCAAGGTTTGCAAGAGTGGCCGACAACTCATACCTTTGGCCGGCTGTTTATTGACGCACAACAACGTACAGGACGAACTGAAAAAGAAGGGCCTCCAAACAGCTCAGAGAGATCATCAGTGCCTGCTGCAAAAGTGGAAGGATTTTGTTCCCTCCACACTGGACCTGCCCAACCGCCTGTTTTGGGAACCACAACTCGCGGCAGCGTTCGCGATGCCAATTGAACTGGAAGACGGGGACGCGGGGATCGAGCACTTCTGGCACGGCCTTGGATGTCTGCAAATCGGCCAGTTCCATGAAGCGATAAAATGGTTTTCACAGGCTTTGAACACTTCCTGTAAACACTGGACAGTGTTTTGGCTTGTGGCCGAAGCGCTGCATCGTATCGGATACCACGATCAAGCACAAAAGACAGCGGATTTTGTTCTAAGGATCAATCCCGGCTGCGTTGAGATACAACCCTTGTTGAATCGTCTGAAAAGTGGCACACAACCCACTCCCGATGCCGACCGGAATACCGAGAGCGACCGTGTGATTTGCACGCCCCGTCGTCACTTTGTCATTGAAGTGAAGTATGGGGGAATTGGCGACCACCTGTTCTACAGTCATCTGCCCCGTATCGCGAAGCAAAGTGGCAAATATGATCGGGTTTACGTGTCAAGTCACTCTGAATTTCGAAGCCCGGAGTACCGTAAGCTCGTATGGGAGCTTAACCCTTATGTCGACGGATTCTGCGAGGAAGAGGGGGACTATCCAATCTTTGATTCCGTCGAGAAGAGTATGAATATTCTGGATAAGATCATGCTGTCACGAGGCCTGGATGATGGAAAGCGGTTCCACGAACCGGAGCTGTATTTGAAATGCCGACACCGGCCGGACTTGTCCGATGCGATGGTCTACGACCCCAATTTCGTATCATACGTGGGAGATATTTCGAGAGAGGTGATCAAAAGCTTCCTGAGAGACAATCACATTCACGTAACGCATCAGATGAGATTGTGGGAAAGGAACTATGCCGTTGAACAATATGATATGATGCTACAAACGGATACGTTGGAGGAGCTGTGTCAGGTCATTATTTCGTGCAGACGATTGCTGTGCTTATCTTCGGGAACCGCGACACTTGCCGCGGCGCTGGGCAAGCCTGCCATCGTCTTCTACGGAAACGGTCAGAAAGAAATGTTTCACCATTCGCGTTTGCACAGATATGTGAACTGTTCTGCCAAAATGAGTCCTGCCGAACGCATGGAGAACGTGCTACAGGTATAAGATATGGTGATAGTGAAATTATACGGTGGTTTGGGCAATCAACTCTTTCAATACGCGATGGCTCGGAGAATGGCGGTAGAGAGTCCAGAAGATATTGCGGGATTACGGTACGTCAAAGAAAAACACTTTCACTTCGATCCTGAAATTCTGGACTTGCGTGACGGCGTCTACCTGGATGGATACTGGCAAAGTGAAAAATATTTCAAACCCGTCGAAGGCATCATTCGTGAAGAACTTGCTGTGAGAGAACCGCTCCAAGGTGCCAACCTTAGAATTGCCGAGGAAATGGCCCAGACTAATTCGGTATGTGTCCATTTCAGGAAGCTCTACGGGGTTTCATGCGGCCAGGTAGACACTCGGGGCGTGAACATACACGGCTCCGTTCCGCTCGATTACTATTACCGCTGCATCGAGCGGCTCACCCAAACGATCAAGAACCCTCACTTTTTTGTCTTCAGCGACGACCCGGGCTGGGCGCGGGACAACTTGAAACTGCCCTATCCGACGACGGTCGTCGCCAACAACGGGCCGGGCAAGGACTATGAAGATTTGCGGCTGATGAGTCTCTGCAAGCATTATATTATCGCTAACAGCACGTTTTCATGGTGGGGAGCGTGGCTGAATCCCGAGAAAGACAAAATGGTTTTCGCTCCCGGGCAATGGTTCAATGCCGCCGAGCACAACGTCAAGGACCTCATTCCCGAAACATGGACGAAAATCTCCGTGCCGAAGCCCCCTGCTGCCGATCTTGCCAAGTACGGCCGCTTCATAAGCTACGGATTGTATCAGGAAATCCAGTCGAATCTCAACCAGACCTCCGGCCACTCGATAAAGATTTCGGTAATCGTCCCATGCTACAACCACGCCGGTTATCTGCCTGAGGCGGTCGAGTCTTTGGTCCGTCAGACCTATACCAACTGGGAGTGCATCATCGTCAACGACGGCAGCAGTGATAATACGGTAGCAGTAGCCAACCAGTTGATTGCGAGATACCCCGACAGACGAATCCGGTTCATTGACAAACCACACAGCGGTGTCTCCGACACTCGCAACGTGGGGATTGAGGTCGCTGCCGGGCAGTGGATACTGCCGCTCGACAGCGACGACATGTTCGAGCCGAGCTTCATGCAGAGAGCGGTGGATATTGTCAGCCGTGAACCAAAGGTGGACATCGTTTTCTCAAACATGCAGGAATTCGGCGCCTCGCACGGACAGTGGATGCCGGATGAGTACTCCCGCAAGCAAGTCATGGTGACCGATACCATGCCCTATGCAAGTCTGTATCGCAAGGAACTCTGGCACAAGGTCGGTGGATATAACAAGCCACTAAGCATCATAAAGCAGCCTGAAGATTGGAGCTTCTGGATAAGTTGCTCCAAACACAACGTGGTCGTCAGACGAATTCAAGAGAAGCTCTTCCTTTACCGCGTCCATCCACAGAGCACGTACCTGACAGCGATTAAACCCAATCGACGTCTTGCATGGGCCTTTGTCGCCACGTGCCATCCGGACCTCTATTCACCTCAGGCACTCGTCGAGGCGTGGCGGTTGATATCGGATTGCCCCGATGACGTTTATGCTCGAATCATCGAAGCGGCGGAAATATGTCCCAACTCCGGCTTGCCTCATTTCTGGCGGGCCTTGGCGGAAAGAAAACGCGGTCAAAGCGAGGAAGCGATAAAGCATTGTCTGGAGGCGGTGGAGAAAGCCAGAAAGAACGATTGGCAAGCCATCTTTGTCTTGATGAACTGGCAGAAGAAGAACGGAGAGCTTGTCTCTTCGGCTGAGAGCCTGGAAGAACTGCTGACAATCAGACCCGATTTTGCTTGGGCGCGAGATATGTTGCCCACCGTCGCTCAAGAGAATATGCGCGATGAACAGTCCACCCGAAGCGGCACGCGTCGAATCCTGTTTTATTTCGACAGAATCGGCAATCTCGATCAAACCAGTCCCGCCGGCACGGTTATCTCCGTATTCAACCTCGCAAGAATACTACAGGCTCATTGGTCTGGCGTGGAGATTCACATAACCGGCAACCTTGTAAGCCGGACCGAGCAATATGAGTCTTTCAGGATCTTCCCCCCGCCGTCGGCTGATAAGAGGACACAGTTCCTTGCGGAATATGACGTCGTGTTCTTTGCAACGCACATCAGGTGGTTCAAAGAAACGCCCAAACGCCCCGGGCAGATTTGGTTCATACACCAGCACTGCTGGGATTTCGATGACGAATCGAGACCTCGTATTGAAGACGTGGACGCCGTGATTTGCCTTTCAGAATATCACAAGGCCTTCCTGAAAAGCCGAGGCATCGCCGCAGAGAAACTCGTGATTATTCCCAATCTCATTGATACAGATAAGTATCGGCCCGGGAACGTCCATCGAGACGATCATTCGATCATGTTTGCCGGAGGGATTCATCCGCACAAGGGCGTGCATCTTTTGTTCGACGCGTTTCAATTGGTCCACCAGCAAATGCCTGATCTCACGCTACACCTTTACGGCGATGGAGCCATGTGGCGAGGTGGGGACGATTATGGAAACTACCTCAAGAGCATGAAACCACAGGGTGTCCATTTCCACGGTTATATTGACCACAGCCAGATGCCTGAGATTTATTCAAAGCATGGGATATTATCCCTGCCCTCCGTACTGGAGAGTTTCGGTCTCGTGACAGTAGAGGCCCAGGCTTGTGGCTGCATCCCAGTGGTCCACAAGGTCGGAGGCGTAGCGGCGACATTAGCTGACGGCCTGACCGGTTTCCTGTACGAACCGAATACGCCGCAGAGACTGGCCGAGACAATACTCAAGGCCATGAGAACAGTCGATGCAGATCCGTCTTTTCGTCAGCGGACGGTAGATTTTGCGCGTGACCGTTTCAGTATGACAAAAGCGGATCACTACATTTCTGCACTCGAGGATAGGATCAATCGTGTCAGACCGGCAGGTGCTTTGAAAGGGGTGGTGGGTCGAAACACCCAAGACTTTCAGGCCGACACGGGCGAACCGCTGGTCAGCGTAGTCATGCCCGTTTACAACGGCGCGGACTACATTGGTCAGGCCGTCGACAGCGTTCTATCGCAAGACTACTCCAACCTCGAACTTGTAGTCATTGACGATGGCTCCACGGACAATACCCGCCAGATCGTCCTGGACCACAACGATAAGCGCATCAAATACTTACATCAGGCAAACAAGGGCGTCTCTAGTGCCCGAAACCTCGGCCTCCACCAAGCCAAAGGGCAATATATCATACCTCTGGACGCCGACGACATGATGGCGCCGGCTTGCATCACCAAGCACCTAGCTGAATTCAAAAAACATCCCGAGGCCGATCTCGTCTATTCGGACGTCTTGCTCATCGACGAGTCCGGCCGTCCTCTGAGGCCCATGAAGAAGCCTGAGTATTCGGACCGTAGGCACCTGATCAGAGACCTGTTCCGTGCAGGCCATCCGATAGTGCCTTTCAGACTTGGGATCAAAAGGAGCGTCTTTGACAAGATCGGCTTCTACGATGAGAGTCTGCTGGTCGGTGAGGATTACGATATGATGAGACGTTTCGCGAAGGCTGAGCTTGTAGCCCATCACCTGGGCGAGGCTCTGCATTTGCGACGAGTTCAGTCGAACAGTCTTACGAGGACACACACGGCGCACAAGGCCAGATGCCATTTTGACGTCGTCAGGCGGTTTCTTGAGACATTTTCATGCGATGAGCTGTTTCCGGATGTGACGTGGGACGAAACACCTTACAGCCGACGGGAGGTACACGCGAAATGTCTAATTGTCGGCACGTATCTAGCCATGGGGCAGGACTTCTCGAAGTCGAACTCGCCGCACATCTATGTGAGGATGGCTTTCGAAGAAGCTTGCTCGCAACTGCGAAAATGCGTCAAGATCGATCCCGACAACCGGACGATCCGGCGGCTTTTGGAAAAGTGCGAGCGAGGAAAACATAACTACAGCCAGGAGGAACCGCGGAAGAGTTCGCCGCTGGCTGTCGCCGTTCCGCGACCGGCCATAGCCAATGCTCATCGAACGATGGTTCTTAACGGCGACACGGTCGATGCGAGCGCGAACAAATAAAAAGAGTAAAGAAAAGCCGTCTTCAACCGATAAGAGACTACGTGAGGGCGTCTGCCGGCTGTCTGTGCGGCCAGCCCGAAGAGACGCCAACCCGAATAGATAAGGCAGAAACAGATGGCCACCATTAATCTACCCGGCCTGTCCACGGGTATCGACACGAGCCAGATCATTCAGCAATTGATGGCAGTCGAACGCCGCTCGCTCAACCTGTACGAAGAGCGCAAGAGTACGTGGGATGAGCGCAAGAGCGCCCTAAGCACCTTGGAAGGCAAGCTCAGCAACCTGAGAAGCGCCGCGAGCGCCCTTTCCAACGCCGACGAGCTCCGCGCCTTCAAGACGGCTTCCAGCGATTCCGACAAGCTGACGGCGGAAGCCTCCTATAACGCCTTCGAGGGCAATCACACGGTGGTCATCAACCAGTTGGCCACCGCCGAGCGCTGGGTCCAGACGCAAGGCATTGAGTACGCCGAAGACTACGTGGGAGCCGGCACATTCATTTACTCCTACAACAACAAGGAAGCCACCATAACGACCACAGCGAC
>JARRQQ010000370.1:0-7138 GCA_037381725.1 Sedimentisphaerales bacterium | reverse complement strand
GATGCAGCGGGCCGTTGTGAGCGTCCTTCTCTACAGGCCGGTATTTAATCCCCAACTTTCCCTCGTCGACAGCGTCTTGCTCGCGACCGCCCAGTCCTGCATACGCCTTGCCCAACGCACTGTGGAAACGACAGTCGTTCGGATCCTCCGCAACTTTCTCTTCCAGAATAGCTACGGCGGACTGATAGTATTGCTGCGTCAACTGCTCGTCGCCCAAGTACCGGTAGACTTCTGCTAATCGCAGATCATTGGGAATAAACCGGACCATATTGTCAAAATCTTGTGGTTTTGACAATAGCTTGTTCAACGCCTCATGATAGTCCCTACTGTAGATGTCGAGAGTGACGTCCAAATCATGAATCAGGAAGAAGCCATCCGCCGTTTCGCTGGTATTGACCCGAGCATCGTCCAGGATCGCTCGCGCCTTGTCAATGTCACCTTGCCAGAGCAGGCAGCTCTCAGCCTTCTTAACGTAATTCCACGGCCTATCAGGAGCGAGCGAGATGAGCTTGTCCAAGTACCTCTGCTCTTCTTCGTACCTCCGTAGAAATCTAAGAGTGTGTGCGATCCTGTCAGGCAAAAACGTGCTTGCCGGGTTAAGCTCATAGGCCCTCTTGAGGTTGACCAAGGCCTCCTCGAATTTCCCTTGGCGTTTTTGGGTTGAACCGGTCGAGGCCAGCGCGCTGACATGATTGGGATGGCTTTTGAGAACGATTGCGAATTGCTCATAGGCACGGTCATAATCGAAACGACCCGCCAAGTAGTAACGCCCCAAAGCCATGTGTGCTTCAGGCAAGTCTGGTTCAAGTTGCAGTGCTCTTCTTGCGGCCTTCTCAGCCTCGACAAGGCGCTCTTCGCTACGGTCATAGTAAACCCAATACATGCTGGTATGAGCCTTCGAGAGTGCAGCATAGGCCTGCGCATAGTTGGGGTCCAGCTCGAAGTCGAGCGAGCCGATCGTGGCCCAGTCGATCGTCCCGAACGCCGTCCCCAGACGGCGCGGGTACCCGAGCCGGGCTACCCCCTCAGCTATGTCAGACTGAAACGTCAGAATCTCGTACATATCACCGTCGTACGAGTCAGCCCACTCGACCTTGTCACCCACGGCTCTGATGAGTTGAACTCTTATTCTCACGGGGGTGTTTGGACCCGGCGGAAGTTCTCTCGCTATCTCATTCGGATCCGACGGTAATTCACACTGAATTGTACCTCTGATAATATAATCGATACTCAACTCTTTGGCTATCTGTCGTGCAAGTATCTTCTTGTTCTTGTACGCGAATGCGCTTTCCCGTGCGATGACGGCGAGGGGACGGATACCTACCAGACGAGTTGTGATCTCATCAGTTATGGTGTCGGTGAACCATTCGGCCTCGACAGGTCCCAGATTTTCAAAGGGCAGAACCACCAGACGTATCTCTTTGGGAGAAGGTTGAGTTTGTTTTTCAGGAAGCAAACGTAGAACAACAGCCAATAAGATAATCATGATTGCTGCACCGGCAACCATCGTCACTTTTCGCCACCCCGACGAGACAGCGGGAGCCGGAGAAATGACAGGTTTGCTCAGCGTGTCGCTGATCTGGACGGTTGCATTGGTGATGTTATCAAGACGCTTGTCCGGATCTTTTTCCAGACAGCGGCGAAGTAACGTTCGGATGTCTGCGTGAGTCTCCTCGGGCAGCGATTTCCAATCCGGCTCGCGTTCGATAATGCGCGCCAGGGTGTCCGTCGCCGTCCGGCCTTCAAAGGGCAACTGGCCGGTCAGCATTTGGTACATCAGGCAGCCGAAGGACCAGATATCCGTCCGCTGGTCGGTCGATTCACCGCGGGCCTGTTCCGGGCTCATATAGGCCGGCGTCCCGATCATACGACCCGGCTGAGTCGCGGTGATATCACTCCTCTGATCTTCTCCCATAAACGGTTTGGCTAAACCAAAATCCAGTACCTTGACCTGGCCATCCGGCGTGATCTTGATGTTGCCGGGCTTGAGGTCTCGGTGGACGATGCCCTTTTTGTGCGCTGCAGAGATGGCCTGGGCGATTTGTCGGCCGATTGAAAGGGCTTGCTCTACCGAGAGCGGCTCGCGGGCCATCCGCCGCGTCAGTGTTTCTCCCGGGATATATTCGAGAATCAAATAGCGGGACTGTTCGGCCTCGCGTCTAAAACGCCTCCGGGCAGTGGCGTCGTCTGCGAGATTGGCGGGTATGCTCTTGACGGCCACCGAGCGCTTGAGCTTGGTGTCACGAGCCCGATAGACGACTCCCATCCCTCCGCGGCCAATCATCTCTACGATTTCAAAATTCCCGATTGTCCGGCCTACAAGATCGGGCTCGGGCGTATCGTCGGCAAAATCGCTTTCATCGCTATGGACAAGAGAATCGAACAAGGTATCAATCTGTTGAATATCTTGTATCCTCTGTCTAAGCTCGTACTCAAAATGAGGGTATTGCCGGACAAATTCGTCGACGTCGGGCTCTTCCCCTCGCCAGCGCGCATCAACAAATTCCCGCGCGGCTTCTCCAATCACATGCTCCTGATTGTCTTCAACAGGCGTTGCCATTAGATACTCCTGAACGCGGCCGCCAGTGCCACCATCGCACGGGTCGCGAGCATTCTCACGGCGTCGGCACTCATATCCAGTCTTCTTCCTATCTCCTCGTAGGAAAGTCCTTCGATCTTGGTTAATACGATTGCCTCTCTATAGTGAGGTTTTAATTGATCCATCGCTGTCTCAAGCCTCCTCAGGTCCTCTTTTCGGGACATGATCACACTCGGTGTCGTGGCTTCGATGGGACCAAGATTTTTGGGAAATCCACTACCGGTTGTTCGTACGTAGTGGTTAAGTCGAACTTCTTTGCGAACATCACGCTTCTCGGCGTGCAGTCTCCTTAGATTACCACGAAGCTCGTTTTCGGCAATCTTGGACAACCACCGTACGAAATCGCCCTCGTTTTTATAGGTAAAATCCTCCAATCCGTCCAGAGCATGAATAAGTACTTCCTGTACTAGGTCCATCGATTCGAGCTTCGAGCGAAGCTGCCGGCCCATACGAAAGCGCACCATCCATCGCACGCGCTCGGCGTAAATCCGGTAAAGTCGGTTCAGAGCGGATTCGTCCCCACCCTTGGCCAGCGCAACCAATTCCTGGGTTTTTGGGTCAAGAGTACACATGCGCCATCTCTAAGCTCAGCCAAAGTAAGAGTTTATATAAATCATATTCATTTTTAAAAAATATTCAAGAAAAAGCGTTCGTTTGCTCACATTTTTGCATTAAGAAGAGCAGAGTCGGCAACAAATGTAAAATGAAGCAAAGAAAAGTAGATAGAAGATAGAGAGGTTGAAAAATATCTGATTACAACACGGGCCTTTCAAATCTTCACGGGTGAGACGGATGTTTTGGTATGTGACCAAAGCATGGTTATTCTAACTTCTTTTTAAGGAGAACAGTCATGCGTAAAAAATTAATTTATCTGGTCTTTTCTATCTTTGTGTTGAGTCTGATATGCCCAAGCGCGGTCTTGGGTGTCATCGTGCTGGAACGGAGAATCGTAGCCAGCACGGACGACGCGGAGGAAGCCCTGACGCCGGGTTACACCAACTGGAATTACAGCTCAGATTTAGAACTCGTCCATGATCGTATTGATAACGGCGGCAGTCAGTTGGTGGGTATGACCTTCCGGGACATCGACATTGCACCCGGGGAGGTGATCAGCAATGCCTATATCGAGTTCGTTTGTGATGAGACAATAAACGGTACGGCAGATGCCTACTTTCTCATCTGGGGCCACCTTACCGACAATTCTGAGGGCTTTATCGAGCCTTACCTGATATCCGATCGCCCGAAAACACAGGCCCAGATACCGTGGCAACCGGATCCCTGGAACGCCAGAGGCGAGAAGATTCAGACCGTGAATATTGCTCCCATTATCCAGGAGCTCATCAACCAGGAAGGCTGGGCCCCCGGCAATGCCCTCGAAATCATCATTGGCGCAGATCCGGATAAACCGGCATTCACCGGCGTTCGGTGCGCCGAGTCTTTCGATGGGTCTCGGCCGGAGGCACCACTTCTGCACATCGAAATCGACGTTCCCTATGCGACAGCACCCGATCCGGCCGATGGCGACATGCGTGAAGATACGTGGGTCAATCTTATGTGGTCGCCGGGAATATCGGCGGTCTCACACGATGTGTATTTGGGTGACAATTTTGACGACGTGTATAACGGCGACGGTAACACCTTCCAAGGCAACCAGATCTTCACCTTTTTCACTGCCGGCTTTATCGGATTTGCTTACCCGGACGGCCTCGTTCGCGACACGACCTATTACTGGCGAATCGATGAGATTGAGGCGGACGGCACGGTGGTCACAGGCGATGTGTGGAGCTTCACGATTCACCCTCTGACGGCCTCCAATCCCAGCCCCCCGGATGGCGCTACGTATGCGGCTCAGGATATAGAGCTTAGCTGGACAGCCGGGTTAGGCGCGAAAATACACACCGTTTATTTCGGCGACAATTACGATCAGGTGAGCAATGCCTCCGGCGGTTCTCCACAGTCGGCGACAACCTATACGCCCGGCCCGCTCGCAATGGATAAGACCTATTACTGGCGTGTCGACGAGTTTGATACAATCAATACACATAAAGGCAATGTCTGGAGCTTTACGACGCATCCGGAAATGTCGATTGTCGAACCTCATCTTATCGGCTGGTGGACATTCGACGAAGGACAGGGCACTGTGGCTATTGACTCGTCAGGCTACAATCATCATGGACACTTCGTAGGTGATCCGCAGTGGGTTGTCGGCAAAATCGGAGGGGCAATCCAACTCGACGGTGACGATGACTATGTAGAGATCGGCAGCGTCGGATTAGGCGATATGGACCTGAGGACGGTGGCAGGCTGGGCAAAGGCCAATACGATGGACATACCCGCCTGGACGAGCGTTTTCGGATTCGTCCCGGATGGCGATACGTTCGGCACGTATTACGATGTCGAAGTGGACGGTACGGGGCATTATGTTATCCACATAGGCGGTTGGGACTCTAAATTGATGCCCGTGGACACGCAATGGCACCATTTCGCTTTCACTTATACTGGAAATGGGGCAAGCTGGTATCTGGATGGCGGGCTGGTTGATAACGCCGAAGGAAGTGGTCCGACCCTTGACCACGTGAGGATTGGTGCAAGGCCCAGCAATTCTCATTTCTTCCCGGGCCTAATAGATGATGTCCGTATCTACAATGTCGTCCTGAGCGCCGATGAAATCGCCGCCCTGGCTCAGTAGCTACCCTCGAGATGAATAAAACACCGAATATCATGAAAGAGCTTACAGCTTGCCAGCGTTGTGAGCTCTTCTTTATTTGGCCGCGTTCACCTATGAAAAGCTCAATGTCAAATACTATAATCCTTGTTGCCACAAAAATTCTTTTTGAGTTAGCCATGTCACAAAGTATCAGTCAACGTCACTCAATAATTGGACCAGTCCATTGAAGACGATGACGCCCGATAAATTCTTCTCAAATTATGTCTTGGGCCCAAAAACTGACATTTTCTTGGACTTGATTTGACAAAGTTAGCGCCTGTGGTGTCAAAATGGTGTCAGGCTGTCACCGTGTCTCGGCGGAGTTTTTCAACTCCTGAAAAAGGTAACTATGAGCGCGTTTCGTTATTTTTCAGAAGCCTCAATTTGTGCTGGTTTTGATCGCCACTCTTTGGCTTTCTCAGGCTTGTGCCAGACTTCGTAGAGGTTCATATGTCATGCTCATGTTTGCTCTTCCACCTACTCGGAGCATCCTGGGTAGGAACTTCCTGCTCAGTCGCAGCGCGCCAGAGTTTGATGGTGCCGTCATAGCTTGAACTCGCCAGAGTATTGCCGTCAGGTGAGAATGAAATGTCCCAAATTGCTGATCTATGCCCTTCGAGAACGGCAACCTGTTCATGCAGCAGCAAGTTCCACAGTCTAATGGTTCCATCGTTACCACCGGAGGCCAGCGTTCTGCCGTCCGGGGAAAAAGCCAGACAGTGAACATTCGATGTGTGTCCTGTCAGTGTCACTATTTTGTGCCTCGTGGTCAAATCCCAAAGTATAATCGTGTTATCGTCGCTGCCGGAGGCCAGAGTAGCGCCGTCGGGCGAGAAGGCCACTGCGTTGACCTGCTCGGAGTGCCCGGTCAGAATCGCTCCCGGGCCTTCTCCATAACCACTTTGAAGAACCGACACGTCCCATAGCGTGACAGCCTGGTCAGCATTGAGTGGAACCGCCAGCTTGCTGCCGTCAGGAGAGAACTCAACCGCTCCAAAATGTGATCCGTATCCTTCGAGACTGATCAACTCCCGCCGCGTCGCGACATTCCAGAGTCTCAATGTATCGTCAAAAATCTGAGTAGCCAGCGTTTTTCCGTCGGGAGAGAACACTGCACAATTAACATTGTTCTTTGGATGGGCAAGCGTGCCTATCTGTTTATTTCCAGTCATGTCCCAGAGCATTAGATCATGACTCCCGATTGCAAGGATCTTGCCATCAGGTGAGAGGTCTACACACAAGGCTATGTCGATTGGAGGATTTCCCAAAGCTGGACTCAGATCCAGGCCGGTGGCGACGTCCCACATTTTGACTGCCGGAGCCCCATAGCTCGTGGAAATTAACCATCTGTTGTCAGGGGAAAACACCATACCGTGGACAATACGGTTGTGTCCGACGAGAGTATCCGAATCAGACCTGGGAGCAGGCTCCCAGAGCTTGACCGTGCAATCCTTGCTTGCCGAAGCCAGTACCGTGCCATCGGGTGAAAAGGCCAAACCGCGAACTTCAGAATTGTGCCCCCTGAGCCGGGTTATTTCCTGTCGGGTGTTGGTATCCCAAAGCCTGATCGTGCTGTCCGCACTGCCGGTAGCAATTATTGCACCATCCGGCGAGATCGCCATCGAGAGGACAGGTGCTGAGTGGACATTTATGGAATCTAATCTTTTTCTCGTAGTAATGTCCCAGAATGCAAGTGTACCGTCATTACCTGTCGTTGCCAGGGTCCGGCCATCAGGCATGAATGCTGCGCTATTGACGTGAGCTCCGTGCCCTCCGAGGATGGCAATCCTCTGGCGATTGGCAACGTCCCACAGAAACGTCTTTTGGACGCC
>JARRQQ010000369.1:5022-8261 GCA_037381725.1 Sedimentisphaerales bacterium | reverse complement strand
GGGCCGTCGCGAGGCATCTGCAAACTCAAACGCCTGTACCTGCACGGCCCGCCACGTGCGTCGGCTGAAAGGAACGTCCTTAACGACTTGTGCGGCGGCCCGGATGTAGCGATAGAAATGCTCATCATCCAGCCAGTTCCAGTCCCATGCCATGCCGGTTCCGGCGCTGCCGGCCAGCAAGGGACTCCATAGGCCGTTATGGACCATCACTCGCTCGGGATCGTGCGGTGCGTAGCCGGCCGAGCCCATATTGTGCCCGATCCCGTACTCCGTGAGCATGTAAGGTTTGCCGAACCGCTTGATGAGCCGCTTCGTCCAGACCTCACTGATTTGTGCGATGTCCTTGACGGCGTAAATATTTGTAGAGACTATTTCCATTTCTGGTAGGCCGTCGATCTCGGTAAAGCTGTTCAAGTGCCCGAAGTTCGTGTGAATGACGTGCTTGACCTGATCCACCGAGCGCAGATAGTGCGCCATCCGCTGGTGCCACCGCGCGGCGACCTCTGCTTTGAATCCTTCTGCAGCACTGACCTCGTTCCATAGGTCCCATGAGAAGACGCTGGTCGAGGCGCCCCAGCGGGCGACGGCATAGCGCAGCAGGTTCTCGAATACGCGCTGCGCACGTTCGTTAGTGAAGTATTCGCTGGGTTTTTTAAGGAAGCCGCCGTTCTTGACGTTGTAAACATTGCGGTCCCAGCCGCCATTGTTAGTGCGGAAGTTTGTCTGGTTGGTCAGCGTCAGCATGTGATAGACACCGAGCCGTCTACCCAACTCCAAAACCTGATCCACGCACCAACAATATTCCAGGTTGAGTTTGCTCACACCCTTGTCCGGACGCCCCCGCGCGACGAGTCGCTCCATGATATCGAAGTTCCCATGCGTCAGGAATAGGCGATTGAAATTGCCCCCTGCGGCGGCAAAGCGGTTATAAACCTGTTCGTATTGGAAGACGCGGCCGAGCGCTTTGTCCATCGCTACGGCGCAAAAGGGCGTACCATCCTCGAATTCAAAATAGAGCGGATTGTTCCGGGAGATGCGCAGATAACCGTGCCCGGAGGTTGCCGAGGTACATATAAAAGCGGGAGCTTTTGTTGTAATCTCTCGCCCACGGTTCTTCGCCTTCAACGTGCATGTGTACTTTCCCGTCTGCGTCGGCGCGAAGCGCACTTTCCAGCAAGGCCGACTCACGGGTCGATACAACTCGCGCCCGTTTGAAACGCTTCGCTCATATTCCTGGTAGAAAAAACCCGGAACCGAAGCTTGCCCTCCATCCGGCGCCGTGAAGATCGCATCGACGCGGATTTCGTCGGGATCGAACGGGTTTTGCCATTGGCCCTCCGTCCGAAACGTGATTTCCACCGTCTCATAACGGGCAACCTGAAGACTGCTGACAGACACATTGGAAATCGCCAATGTCCCTGACGAAGCCAGCGGTATAATATTGTCGGCCGCCACACCCGGCCCGACAATGCACGCGAAAATCATCACGGCAAGACCTCGGACGATTTCTCGATACCTGCTCATTTTCTCGTCTCCTTGAATGTCACCACGAAACCTTCCGGATCGGCTTTATGTACGTGAGCAAATAGTCAATCTCGAAGAGCTTTTCCCACCGCGGTCAATTGATCCATGAACGGCTCGGATAATAAACCACTCGCTCGTATCGGGATGTCCCACGTGATAACGCCGCCGGCGTCGTGGACTTTCCGGCTCCAGGAAACGGCCTCTTCCGTCGAGAATCGAGGCGTGCCCGATCCCCACCTCTGGCCGAGATAGCTCAGCACGTGGACCTGCTTGCCGTCGATGCGACCATCCACCGCGCGTCGTATCTCCAGCTTGTTCATATCGCTGATTTCACCGGCGATGTAGTCTTCGTCGGGACTAATCGAGATCAGTCGAGGCACGACGCCGGGATTGAAGGCAACAATGCTATCCGGATTTCCCGCCCTCGCGGCGGCCGCGAAGCTGGCGAAGTTCGGAGGCTCCTCGAAGCGGTACATAGCATTCGGCCAATAGCAACCGTCGAACCACCAGCCGGCGACCTTCTTTCCCCACCGGGTGGACCATTCGCGGACAACCTGTTCCCACATGAGCTGGAACTCCCGGTTACGATGCGGACCTTTCTGCCATCTCAGCGTTTCCATAGCGACGCGGTCACGATCCGGAGCACCCGAAGGCAAATACACCATCAGCTTGATCCCCTTCTTGTGGAGCACCTCGTATAGATCCGCCACCAGGTCTCGCCGAGAACACTTGCTCGGCTCGATTCCAACATAGCGCTCGTATGTTGCATTGGGCGAGAGATAATACCCTGAGTTCTGACCGAGAGTGATAAGGTAGTAGCCGGCTCCGACGGACTCAAGCTGTCTGGCCAATCCCTCCACATCGAAATGGTCGATCATTTCGTTCCATTTGGCAACCGACACCGGCCCGGTCACATCACGGCCTTGCAGACCCGCCAGATAGTGAGTCATTACGCCCCACTCGGCGTTCCTCATCCACGCACATCTGTCGCGTGAGTCCGCCCCATCGCACCATGACCCTAGCAGCGCGAGGAGCGCCGAACAAAACAAGAAATGTCTCTTGAACCGTCGATTCAATCCTATCATCGTTCTCAAACCTCACAATTGTCTGTTGTGTCCGTCTAACGAATTTGTCCTATTCGGCAAAGCGTCCGATGAAGCCGCCGCCATTGGTCACCTCGATTGTCAGGCTATCGGCTCGTTGAACGGTCTTGCTCGCTAGGATCACCGCATCAGATTTCTCTTTGTCATCGCGGACCACCGAGGCCTTGTACTGACCATCGCCCAGGAATGACAGGGGAACTTGCATCGTCCTGGCCTGTGGGCCGTACATGACCGCCAAGAACCAAGTCTGTCCGGTGCACCGTGCAAAGATGGCCAGCTCGCCAATCCTGGAGTCGGGCAACACGATGGTCTCGTCCCAGACGGGCGGGATGCTCTTGATTACGTCCACCGCTGGATTGTCGAGTATGGACTGTGGATTCGCCGCTGTCGTCAGCAATGGGCTGGCGACCTGTATCTGTTCCATTCGCACGCGCTGTGAACGCCGTGTCCCCTGCCTGTCTCTCGCGAAACGCATCCCACCAACGCACAATGTCAAGGTCACTATGATGATCGCGCATTTTCTGATTTCCGCTTGCACAGGGGTCTTATCCTTTCGTCATCGACCAGTGAAGAGCTTGCACGCGACGAACCGCAGCCGACCTGCGAATAGTC
>JARRQQ010000369.1:0-5001 GCA_037381725.1 Sedimentisphaerales bacterium | reverse complement strand
AACGTATTCTAACTGAAATCCTTGTGATTTCAATAAAAGAAGGTACAATCGAACACGTCGGTGCTTGGCTCAAGTGCACCGTGATGTTTATGTAGCAAAGTCAAAGGAAGTGAACAGATGTTGCGTACGGGAACGATTGTGGTTTTGATGATGACACTGGGATATTCATACAATTTTCAAGGCGTGCCGGCTGCCGGCGCCGAACCGAGAGTCGACGCCAAGACCTACTTTCCGCCGCCCGAGTCACAAGGCGGCTGGCGCAAGCTCGACGATCTTGACGATATTCGCCGGCTGGCAGGGATGGACCCCGGCAAGCTGGAGGAGCTGAAACAATGGCTGCTTCAAAGCGACAAGCGGAACTTTGCCGCCGTGGTTATTCGCAACGGCTACATCGTTCTGGAGGTCGAGCGCGGCAACAGCAGCAAGACGGATTCGCGCCGGGTGGCCTCCTGCTCCAAGGCCGTCTGTGCAACGGTGTTGGCCATCGCCTCCGAGCGAAGCCAGCATGGCCAGACGCCGCATAAGATGTCGTTCGACGATCTCGCGTTCGATTTCATCCCATGGGCCAAACCGCTCAGCGACCCGCGCAAGGCGGAGATCACAGTCAAGCAACTGCTCAATCACACGTCGGGCATCTGCCCCGAGGCGACCGGCGCGCGAAACGACGGCACATGGGAGTATATCCTGGGCCACAGCGGCGACGAGCGAACCGCGAAGCTGGCGTTCGACCCGGGCACGGCATGCGGTTATTCGACGATCGCGCTGGCTCACGCATCGCTGGTCTGCGAGTACGTCACGGGCGAGCCGTATGATAAATTCGCCATCGAAGCACTCTTCAAGCCGATTGGATGCGAGCACTGGTGGTTCCAATACTACGACGGCGGCAAGGGACTCGGCAGGCATCCGTCGCATGGGATGGGCATGCCGGCCCGCGACCTCGCTCGCATCGCCTACTGTATGCTCCGAAACGGCAGGTGGAAGGACAAACAGGTCATTCCGCAGTGGTTCGTCGAACAGACCGGGTTTCCCTCGCACAACGTCACGACGCCGGAGATGAGGTGGAAACTTAACCCCGACACCTTCACGCTTGGTTGGGAGCTTCCCGCCAAATTGACCGGCCAGAACACGGACGGCCGGACCGGTAAAGGGATCCCGCCCGACGCCCGCGACAAACCCGGCTCCGGCGGCCAACTGATCGCCTTCGTGCCCAGCCTCGACCTGGTTGTCACGCGCCAGACGGGAAGCAGCGGAGGTTGGCCATTCGAGGAATACCTCAGATTAGCTTGCGCCGCGGTGCTGCCGTCGTCGTCGGCCGGGCCGGCGCCCTATCCGCCCAGCCTGGTGATTAAGAGCATTACGTGGCACTCGGACACACTCCAATCAGCGGCACCGGGCAGCGACCTCTGGCCCGTCACGTGGGGGCCGGACGGGGACATCTACACGTCGTGGGGCGATGGCGGCGGTTTCGGAGGAACCAACTCCGACGGTCGCGTGAGCATGGGTTTCGCACGCATCGAGGGTCCGCCTGAGAATTACGTGGCGATCAACATCAACGGCGGCAAAGATTGCACGCATCCCGCGTCATTTCCGAAGAAAGGCAAAACGAGCGGCATCGTTTTCGTGGACGGTGTACTCTACGCCTGGATGAACCGGCAAGACGGTCCGTGGCCTAACGTGAATGAATCGTTGATCTGGTCGAATGATCGTGGGGCGACATGGAAGGAATCATCGTGGAACTGGCCCAAGGGACCCGGGAATTTCAAAGCGACAACGTTTCTTCAATTCGGCAAAGACTACGCCGGGGCGCGCGATAACTACGTTTACTTCTACGGCCGCAACGAAACCGCTTCGGCCGAGGGCACGCATGGTTATCTCGGGCGAGTTTCTCGAACGAGGCTTAGATCGAGGGACGCCTACGAGTTCTTCGCCGGCCTAGACGACGACCGCGCGCCGATATGGTCGCGTGACGTGGATAAGAGGAAACCGCACTTCACCGATCCTGCCGGTGTGGAGGGAGTTCAAGTGGTATACGACGCGCCCTTCAAGCGTTACCTGTTGACGGTACATCGGGGCGACCAGGGGACACTTGGCATCTTCGATGCTCCCGAGCCGTGGGGACCGTGGACAACGGTAGCTCATTACGATAATTGGCTGAAACTCAAGGGTACCGGTATCAAGAGGGATATGCTGGACATCAGCATCCCGGCCAAATGGATCTCCGCCGACGGTACGACTCTCTGGGCCATCTTCACTGGCGGCCAGGACCGCTTCAACCTGGTCCAAGCCACGCTGAGCCTCCGGTAGTCGCTCATCTCGGTGAGGACCGTGCTGGCGTTCAAATCAGTATGCGCAAGATCGTCTTCATTCTGATCATTCTTACATGTGTGAATCACGCGGAATCGCAAAGTGTTCCAGTTCATGTCTCGGCCAATCCGCACTACCTGGAGTTCCACGGCAAGCCGGTCCTGCCGATCGGTGATTCGGTCACGCAGGGCTGGATGGAGTGCGGGACGGATTTCGACCAGTGCGCTTACCTAGACGCTCTGGCGGCGCGCGGGATCAACGTGGTGTTGCTCTGGAGCTACATCGGCACCAGTGCCGAGACGCAACGAGCGGATGGACGAATCGGATACGATGCGCCGGAACTTTGGCCCTGGAAAGGCTCGCCTGATGATCGCAACTTCGATCTTACCCGACTGAACCCCGCGTACTTCCAACGGCTCCGGCAGTTCATCCAGTATGCCGAAAGCAAGGATATCATTGTTATTATCACAGTGCAGGACGGGTGGACGAAAACGAAATTCGCCCACCATCCCTTCAACGCTGCGATGGGCAATGGGCCACTAACTGACAGGCGGCAACTCGTCGAGCTGGCGGACTACGACAACGAGATGCCAGCCATCTATAGCTCGCAATGGACCCGCCAACAAAAGAACCAGTATTTCCAGGAGCGTTTCGCCGAAGCGCTCTGCACCGAACTCAAGGATTGCTCGAACGTTATCTTCGAGATGTTCAACGAGGGCGAGTGGTATGACAAGGAGCAGCGCCGCCGGCACGAGGAACACTTCCTTCGTTTCTTCCGCAAACGCACGAAGGCGCTGCTGATGACAAACACCGACCACGTTCGAAATGCCGGCTACATGCCTCGGGAAAATCCGAACGCGGACATCCTGAGCTTTCACAAGAAGCCGTGGACGGGCCACTATGCAACGTTTGTAAAGGAATTCCGGGCGGAGCCAGTGCGAGTGATCTTCGAAAGTGAGCCTGTGCCGAGTTTCGGCTCGCCCGAATCGTCAGATGGAGGTGAGGTGACGCTCGACGTGCTGCGTGCTGCGGCTTGGGAGCGAGCATTGAGCGGCTCCGGCTGGGTAGCGCAAAACGATACCAGCTTCGGCTGGGCGCCAAAGTGCGGGATGGCCAAGCAAGGGAGACTTTGCGATGCCGCCTACGATCTGATCGGCTACGCCGCACGGTTCTTTAACGAGTCGGACGTCCAGTTCTGGAAGATGGCGCCGCATGGTGAGCTGACCAGTACGGGTATTTGCCTGGCGCAGCCGGGCGCTGAATATGTTGTCTACGCGCCGATGGGCGGAGGCTTCACCGTTGATCTGGCGGCGGTAAAGGGCGAGACGTTGAGGGTGCGCTGGTACAACCCTCGCAACGGGCAATTCTATCTTGCGGGCAAGATCGCTGGCGGCGGCTCTGAACAATTCACGCTGCCTTTCCAGGGCGATGCGGTGCTTCACCTACGATGCCTTCTCGACAACACCGCTCAAGGCAACACGTTCCATCGGCAAAGAACAAGCTCGACAAGTCAGAGCGCGGAGCAATGAATGGCCGGAAGTCCGGGTTTTCACTCGCTCGACCGCAAAGGTGGAAGATGCGACAGCGATAGAAACAGGTTCAGCGCGTTTAACCTGTTCGCGATGTATGCGGCCACGTCGTTACGACCCGCCTTGGTCAGAGGAACGAAATACTTGTCCGCAGCCTGCTTGACGGCATCCTGTACCGAAAAGCCCATCTCGTTGTTGAGGATGTACACATAGTCCGTCAAAGCGGTGATGTATTCTCCGGCCAGAGCGTAGCGATTGCCCGGCATGGCTCGGTTCTCTATGGCTTCCACGATCGATGCCTTCTGCTCATCGGAAAGCCTCGAAGGATCGGGAGCGAATTCGTGAATGACCTCCGACAGCGCCTGGACGTAAGATCCTTCCTTGTCAGCCAGTATGGCCGCGGCGCGTCTGAGATCCCCACACGACCGGCATGGCCCGATGTCCTGTGGTGAGGCCAGGCCGTTGCCAATTCCGATTCCCATCGCGGTGCGTTCAAGTCCAACTTGGCGAGCCGCCCACCTCGACAGGGCCGGGCAACCCGAGGGATGGACGTCACTCTTATCCAGACCGGACCCCGTAGGCATGAAGTATTCCGGCGGAGGTTGCGAGCCGATTTGGACGGCGATGTTGACCGTCGCCTGAACGGCTGCCGCGCCGGTCTGGCCGTCCGTGATCGAGTACGTAAAGCTATCATGGCCGAGGAAGCCCGACGGCGGCGTATAGGTAAACGTATTGTTTGCATTCAACACGACGGTCCCGGTCCCCGTGTAGGCAAACGAGGTCACCGTCAGCGGATCACCGTCCGCGTCGGAATCGTTGCCGAGCGCGCAGATGACCACAGGCGTCCCGTAAGTGGTCACCGCACCATCCATTGCCGAGACGGGTTGAGTGTTGGTCATGGTGATCGACACCAGGACCGCATCGCTCGTAGGACCGCCGGCGGAGGCGGTGTACGTAAAGCTATCGTTCCCAACGTACCCGGCCTCTGGGGTATAGGAGTAGGTCCCGTCAGCGTTCAACGTAAACGAGGCGGCGTGCGCCGGAGCGGTGCCCAGAGTCGCAGTCATAGGCTCGCCTTTCGGGCTCGTGTCGTTGTCGAATACATTGCCCTGGACGGTCCGGCCCATGTGCGTAGAGACCACGTCGGGCTCCACGACAGGCTCCGGGA
>JARRQQ010000368.1:0-5001 GCA_037381725.1 Sedimentisphaerales bacterium | reverse complement strand
CCTTCGGCCGCTGTCCCGCGAGCCCCTGCTTTGACCATCCCTCTCCTCCGTGAAGCAGGGGCTTTATTGGCCCCGTGCTGATTTCCTCTTGCCTGTTCATTGCCCGGCCGCCTCGGCGATTACCGCCAGCACAGGTCGCGCATACACCTCTCGACGTTCAAGCGATCCAGCGATTCTCGCGCTTTTCCGACGGTGTCCTATTTGGATTTTGAAATTGTTCGACTATACTTTAGTTAAGAGGGCCGCTGTCGTGGAAGGGCATCCTGACCGAGCGCGTGAGGCCGGCCCGGACGCTATCAATCATATTGGGGGTACAGTCATGCCGATAGAGGGTGTCTCAAATGATGTTCTTTTGATCACCTTACCCGAGCAGCCACAGAACGGAAATGAGATCGACCTGGTCAACAAGATGCTCAGCGATACGGTTGATCGCGACGTAGTCGTGGATTTTGGGAGAGTCAAGATGCTTACATCCGCGACGATTTGCGGATTGATGATTCTTGACCGGCTGCTTCGAGGGGCCGGGCGACAGTTCGTCATGTGCAATATCCCCTCCCACGTCAAACAGGTCTTTGTCCGAACGGGCCTTATGTCGGTGTTCGAGTTTTCGGACAATCGGCAGGTGGCTTTGGAGGAAATGCGAAGCCGACGCATGTCGTGGGCCGGAGCGTAGCCGGTTTTCCTCTCAGCGCACAGGTCTCATACGCGAGCTTATTGGCAGCCTGTGGGTTCTCACGGTCGATTATCCGTGCGGTGGACCTCCGGAAAGCGTCTGATCCTCGAAAGGAGGGACCCCTGCCTTACGGAGGAGAGAGGGTGAACAAAGCAGAGGCCCGATTGACAGCGACCCCAGGGAGCCGCTTGACGACCTCCATTGCTGGAGTATCGCTTCGTGAGAACCACAGACAAGTGCCGTCGGACGTGTCCGATATAACGCTTTTTCTTCCGTTCCGTGGACCGGCCCGCCGCATGATCCGGTCGGACCGCGGGAAAAAACAAGAGGCCGGCTCTCTCGCTGGCCTCTTGTTTTGATTGGTGCCGCCGAGCAATTTGTGGCGGTCAGAAGCTATTTGTTCGATTCCACTGGCGCTCAGTAGCGGTATCTGCCTTGATCCCGGCCTCCGAAGCCACCTGGTTTTCGCCCGCCGTGCCGTCCGCCACCGCGACCGCGTCCTGCACCGCCGCGTCCACCACCGCCTCCGCCGCCGTGAGACACTTTGGGACGAGCCTCGTTCACGTTGAGGGCACGCCCTTGCAGGTCCTTGCCGTTCATCTCCTCGATGGCAGCTTGGGCCTCCGTTTTGGAGGGCATCTCTACAAATCCGAATCCGCGCGACTCCCCGCTGAAACGGTCCTTGATGACCGTCGCGCTTTCGACTTGCCCAAACGCTTCAAAAGCCTGGCGCAAATCGTCTTCCGTGGTCTCGTGCGAGAGATTTCCGACATAGATGTTCATTGTGTTCTCCTTTTCTTCTGGTTGTCTGCGATGTCAAAGTCGCCACCCTACGGAACGAGTCCGGTTCAACTGTGCGCACGAAACCTTTCCACAAAAGGTGACAAAAATCGATTGAAATGATGAATAATGATGTGCCTCGATTGACGATTCGCCAGCTTTCGATCCTATTGTGAGCGTTTCATTACACACTCAATTCAATCACACTAAACACATGATTCATCAGTTTATCACTCCGCTTCACACAAAGCAAGCGTCCTGAAATTTTCTCGTTGGAATATTTTTGTAAAAAAATGCCGGGAGGGATTGCGAAAGGTCCTGACTTTTCGTGTCCACACCAAAGGATGTACCCGGTGGCGGGTGGGCTGGTGCGCGGTGAACGCACCAAACGCCCCCCGCTCGGCCTTCACAACGCAACGTGAAAGCCCGGAGACGTGCGTTGCAAAAGCCGGTGTACGTGCCTTTTGGGTATAACTACCACGTGACTATCCCATGAGTAAAGTCAACACGATAAGGCCTACTCCCACCACAAGGATGGCAAGCATGATGATTAGTTCCTGGCGACTCATACCGATTTACCCTCCAATTAAACTATAAAAAATGATTGGAGCGATACGAAAAACCGGCCTTCCGGCCTCGTGCAAACGGGCGGGCGGAAGGTTCGGCCGCGACCACTCTCGGTCAATTCACTTCCACGGGACGCCCCGATAACCTCCTTTGAAAAAACGAACCCGAACCGGACGCCCCCTGGGGGCCCGCCGAAAAAAGGCCCTGGACTAAACCAGGGCCGGAGGGAAGAAAAGGTGTCATCGCCTTTTCTAGAGTACATTCTGAGGTATTTTTTCGGCTTTCCGGCGGAGCCGGTTAACGGGTTTTTGTCATTTTTTGCATGGAATCTCTCGCAACCACAGGCTTATCCGACCTATCTCGGCGGCTTGGTACCGCCGCGGGGAGGCTGGAAGAAAGACCGGCGGGCCAAGTCTCACAGAGTCGATGTCATCACAGTGGGTTTCCAAACCCCTGCTTGTGCTCCTTACTGCTCTTCAAAGACCAACATGGGCGGTCCGGGCGGGCGATGAATATTTTGGGGTTCAAAAAGTAGAACTTCTGGGAGTGTTTCTGGAAGTTGCACTTGAAAGTCTCGGTACTCCATGGTAAAAGTATGGTTTTAGGGTAGAAGTAGAGAAAAGTATGGTTCAACAAGAATCTTGTCAGGCCTGCCGGCAAAAGAAGGATTGTGAGAAGGTGTATCGTAAGGTATGCGGCGCCAAAGGCCCATCGGTGACCCTTCCAGTTGTTCTGGCCTTCCTGTTGCCCCTCGTGGTCTTCATCGCGAGCCTTGTTGTCTTCACGAGCGTGCTCCCGGGCGCAAAAGACGAAAGCGGCTCGCCGACGGCGGTGAGCTTGCTGCCGGCTCTGTTTGCTACTCTTGCCTGCATGTGGGGTACGCGGGCGTTAAGGAGACGGTTCGGTCATAGTGGATGATTCAGTTTTTTGCGTATGAAGACCGGTGTGAAAGGTAGATATTCGTTTCCCGGCGGCGTTCACCCTCCGGAGAAGAAGACGCTCACGTGCGAGGCCCGGATAATGCCGGGACCGACGATTACGGACGCCGCCGTGATGCTCAGCCAGCATCTTGGCGCCGTTTGCCAGCCTCTAGTCAGACGCGGCGAGGCCGTCCAGGCGGGTCAGAAGATCGGCGACTGTGACGCCTACGTCTCGGCGCCCGTCCATTCGCCCATCAACGGCAAGGTGAAGGAGATTGCTCTGCGGTCCCACCCTGTTTTGGGCCGATGTCAGGCTATCGTGATTCAGGCACTTCCCAACGTCCCGACGAGGCGGTCCTACTTCACCATAGACGATGATTTCGACAAGGATCGCTATTCGGCCGAGCAGATATGCCAGGCGGTACGCGATGCGGGCATTGTGGGTATGGGCGGGGCCGGCTTTCCGACGCGGGTCAAGATCGAACCCAGTCCGCAATCGCCGAAGCACACGCTAATCATCAACGGTTGTGAATGCGAGCCTTATATCACGTGCGACTATCGCGTGATGCTCGAGTGGAGCCGCCAGATTATGGCCGGCGTTCTACTCGCCAAGAAGGCGTCCGGCTGCCCTGTAGCGCGGATTGCTATCGAAGACAACAAGCCGAAGGCGATCGAGGTGATGAGCGAGGCGGTCAGCCGGTACGCTCAGGGCGAAGACGTCCAGGTCGTGCCGATGAAGACCAAATATCCGCAGGGCGGCGAACGGCAGCTCATCAGGGCCGTCCTGGGCCGAAACGTCCCGACTGGCGGCATTCCCCCGATGATCGGCGTGGTGGTGCTGAACGTGGCGACCGTCGCGACCATCGCCGAAGCCGTTATCCGCGGCTTGCCGCTGACGCACCGCGTCGTGACCGTCACGGGAGAGGCCATCGCCAGACCGGGCAATTACTACGTTCCGATCGGAACCGCCGTCGAAGACCTGCTCGAATTCTGCGAGGGCGTGACCGAACGTTGTGCCAAGGTGGTTCTCGGCGGTCCGATGATGGGGATCGCCATCGCGGACCTGACGGTGCCCACGATGAAGACAACGAATGCCGTCACGTTCCTGACGAAGGAACAGATCGGCAGGGCGAAATTTGCCCGGCGCCAGACGGCGTGCATTCGTTGCGGCCGCTGCTTGCAGGTGTGCCCGGAGAACCTCAATCCGACGAAAATCGCCCACGCGGTCAAGCACAACCTGCTGGACGTAGCCCAGCAGTATTTCATGAGCGCGTGCATCGAATGCGGTTGTTGTAGTTACGTGTGCCCCGCGAACATCGAATTGACGGGCTATATCAAAACCGGAAAGATATACGTGGCCAGACAGAAGAAGAGGATGGCGCAATAGAGTGATACGGAGCGTATCCTGTCGAACGTAGGGCCGGATACGCCATGTGAGAAACAAGAGAATGCTCAACGACATCAGGGTCTCATGTGCCCCGCATATCAGTGGACCTTTTTCCACGCGCAGCGTCATGATCGACGTTATCATCGGTTTGGTGCCGGCGATGGCGGCGGCTGGCTACTACTTTCGCATCCACGCAGCCATTCTTATCGCGACATGCGTCATCTCGTGCGTCGGCACTGAATGGCTCTGCAACGTGATCCGAAAGAAGTCCAGTTCCCTTGATGACTTCAGCGCGGTTGTCACCGGCATTATTCTTGCCTTGTCCGTTCCGCCCAGACTGCCTGTTTGGACCGCGATTGTCGGCAGCGTCGTGGCCATTGCTATAGGTAAAATGGTCTTCGGAGGGCTTGGGGCCAATATCTTCAATCCGGCTATGGTGGGCAGGACATTCTTGAGCGTTTCGTTCGGCGTCTTGATGACAACGTGGACGGTTCCGGCCACGATACAACCGGCCATGCCCGCCGTCGCTCAGGAAAACTCAGTTAATGCAAGAACGCAGGCGACGCCGCTGGCCTGGAGCAAGATGGCCATCAAGAATGAGCTGGGCGCCGACATCTATGGCGAAGAGCAACTCAAGCCAAGCTTCACCGGTAACGTCGGCGGTAGCCTGGGAG
>JARRQQ010000367.1:0-6627 GCA_037381725.1 Sedimentisphaerales bacterium | reverse complement strand
GATGGCTGTCTATTCGAAAGAACGGATCGGGGCGCGCCACATTGCGGCCATTCGCGCCGCCGGAATCAGCCGCATCGAACTGCTCATGTTGCCCCGGACCTTCGACCTGCACGACCACGACCAGGTTTCCGAAATCCTCCGGGAATGCCGGCGGCAAAAAGTTTCCATTGTATCCGTTCATGGAAATCTGCAACGCAAATATGATGACCCGGACGAGGACAAACGCCGGGCCGCAGCCGCCCGCCTGCTCGAAGAGATCCGCTTCGCCGAAGACGCCGGAGCCGGCATCTTAGTTGCTCATTTCGGCACGAATGACCAGTCCCGCAAGACGGTCGCGGAACTTCTGGACCAGACCAAAGACCTCCGCATTCGCTTGACCGTCGAGAACATCGGGGGCGGCTTGAAGCCGTACGCGGCCTTCGTGGACAAGATCGGCTCCAAGCGGTTCGGCTTGACCGTGGACATCGGGCATCTCCGCGATCCCGACCACGTCAATCCGATGGTCAAGAAAGGTCGCGCGGTCGAGGTGTTTGCTCAGGGAGGACGGCGCGTCTGGCATCTGCACCTCCACGACACGTTCCGCCTGAAAACCAAGCCGGACCATCGCGCGCCGATGCACCCCGATGGAATTATCGAGTGGGGAGAGGTCTTCGCGGCCCTTAAAGCTATCGACTACAAAGGCGTTTTCTTGTTCGAGGACGGCCGGGGTGAAAATCCCAAGGAATGGACCCGCTTTGCCGCCGCGTTCCCGGAGAATTTCGTCGCGCGCTATGGGCCGTGACGCCCTCGGTTCTAATTCGAGATTCTGATCTCACTCAGCGGATACCATCCGTCTTCAGTCCGGCCCTTGATACCAAGCCGCACGACGGGCTCATCGGTTTGCTCTCCCACAACGCCGAGGGCCAGGCGATACGTCCCTGCGGTAATATCGTCCGGCAAGACCACGCGATCCACAACCTCGACGACCGGGCCATCAGGCAGGTCCGGGGGTTCCGTGAGGAATTCGTTGGTGAAGGTCTCGACGGAACCGGGCATCCACCGGTTAACCGTGACCTTTCCAACGAGCGTCTTCGCGTAGCCGGTCGCGTTCGTGAGGCGGTAGGCTAACCTGTAGGGCCTGTAGCACGGTGCCGAGCCGGTGTTTTGCCACTTCATCGTCAGCGCGAGCGGCTCACCGGCCTTTACGCTCTTGGGATGCACAAGCTCGCGCAAGACTAAGCGATAGCCAAGCCGCCGAAGGAAGCGTTCCATCTCTCGCCGGACGTTTTCTCCCGCCGGAAGCGGCGCGGATTTGTTGTTCAGGTACGAGCCGTGCAAGGCCAGCGCGTAGTTGAAGATATACCGCAGAGACCAGTCCTCCTTCACCCAGCGGCGCATGTCCCAGCAGCTCTCCCAGGCGATGGGGGCCGTCTTCCAGACGTTGCCCGCGCCGGCGTCCTGGATCAGGTTGGGGTAAGCGTCGCACATGTGGCACCACGTTTTCGAGAAGCCGCCCATGTCGCCAAGGCAGTCGGCCCGCCAGCCGGCGCCGCGCTGCGTGGCGTAAGTCAGCCACTCGCGTCCACCGATCAGCATGAGCAGCGGGGTTTTGTGAAACGCCGCGACGTAGGTATCGATGATCCTGTTCTTTCCGGTCTTCGAGCTGCTCATGTGCCACTCGCCCCACCAGCCGACCGAGCCGAGGTCCACGTGGTCGATGTCCGGGTGACCGTCGTAGCGGGCGCCGAGACGTTTGATGAAATCGAGGTGCAGTTCGAGTGTGAGCGGGTCGTCGAGATCGGGGATGGCCAGGTTCTTCTGATTTGCGTAGTCGCAGATGAGCACCTTGCCGCCCGCTTCCTTCAGCCACGACGGGAGATAGGGCCGGCCGGGGGACGTGGAGTTGCACATCACGCGGAAGGCAAGACGCTGGCCCGCCTGGTGCGTCTCTTTGAGAACGCCGTCGAGAAAGGCGGTGTCGATCTGACCCAGGTCCGGCTCGAGCGTGCCCCATCCCCAGCGGGCGTACTGGACGGTCGAGGGAATCCAGTTCGGCAGATTCCTGTCGCTGTCGCGAGTGTGGTGAAAGGTTTCCCATCCCATGCCCGGATTGGCGAGCAGATCGTTGGTCTCATCGGGCACGATCCGCACCTGCGCCGCTTGCGCGGATTCGCGAGCCAAAACCGGCCGACCGGCAAACAAGCCCAAACACACCACCATTATCAGAACGCATACAGTTGCCTTTGCGATTTTCATGATTCATCTCCTTTAAGAGGCATTCGACAGGCTCTCGGAATTACAATTTGTTCACGGCCATCGCTGGCTCGGAGCTGCTCACATCTTACCATTCCGAGGCCGGTCGTGATAGATTCTTCTCGCCGGGACATTGTGTTTGTGGCCACCATTGGCTATTCTATGAACGGAACGTACATTTTGGAGAAACAGCGTTATGATGAACACAAACATCAGCGTCACACCCGTTAGACTGTCATTCATTGCGTCTGTATCCGTTCTGCTGATGAGCTTGAACGCATTCGCAGCCACAGCCAGCCAGGACGACTGGGGTGCTCCGAAGGTGCAGGTCTCTCAGGAGAAAACGAAGTGGATCGTTGAAGGCGCGGCGAACCGGTTGGAGCTGCAAACCTCCGACTTGCAGATGACGGTCCGCGCGGGCAGCCGGACGTGGTCGATGGTCCCTTCATTTTCCGGCGACCTCATCGTCGAGAACTCCGGCCAGCGAGTGCCTTTGCGTCTGGCCGATGCGCCGAAGAAGCTCATCGAGCCTTACCGCACGGGCTTCAAAACGGGACTCAAGATTACCTTGGCCGGCTTCACCCACGAGGGTCAGGAGCTTGGCTTGCAGCTCGCTCTTTTCGTTTGTCTCGAAGGAGCGCAGGAAGACCTCGTTTGTGAACTGATTGCCGAGGAGAAAACCGCGGCGGTCCTGGAGTGCTTCTGGCCCCAGGCGGTGGCGAGCGAGTGTTTTGACAGCACGGTGGTTCCGTTCATGCAGGGGATGCTGCTGCCGAAAGACTGGCCCAAGAAGGTCCGGCTCTATGATACGATGTGCTATGGACGCGGGCTGTACATGCCGTGGTGGGGACATCAGCAAGGGCCGTCCGCTATGCTTGTTCTGATCGAGACGCCGGACGACGCCGGCTGCCGTTTCGAGCATCCCGCCGGCGGCCCGACCAGGATGGAATTACGATGGGTGCACTCGTTAGGTCGCTTGGCCTATCCGCGCCGCGTCAGGCTCTGCTTTTTTGATGAAGGCAATTACGTCACGATGGCCAAGCGATACCGTCAGTACGTCCGCGAGACGGGCCATTTCGTTTCGCTGAAAGAAAAGATCGCCCGCAGCCCTCTGGTGGCGAAACTGGTCGGCTCGCCCGTTATTCACACCGGTATCCTATATCATATCCAACCGGAGTCCAGCTACTATCACAAGGACGAGCCTGAGAAGAACCATCAGCTCGTCACCTTCGATCAGCGTGCCGAGCAGCTTCGCCAACTGGCGGACAAGGGAATTCGGCGAGCCTATGTACATCTGGATGGATGGGGATTTCGAGGCTACGACAACCTCCATCCCGATATTCTGCCGCCTTGCCCGGAAGCGGGCGGCTGGGACGGCATGAAGCGCCTTGCCCAAACGTGCGACGATTTGGGCTACGTCTTCGCCATTCACGATCAGTATCGCGACTATTATCTCGATGCGAAATCGTACCAGCCCCGCCATACCGTACTCTACCGCGACGGGAGTCGCTATCAGGGCCACACGTGGTACGGCGGCAATCAGTCGATCCTGTGTTCCCGTTTAGCGTTAGGTCACGTCAAGAAGAATTACCTCTCGCTGTTGAGTCACGGCGTGAAGGTCCGGGGCGCTTACCTGGATGTCTTCGCCGTCGTCACGCCGGACGAGTGTTATAATCCCGAGCATCCGGCGACGCGCTCCGACTGCCTGACGTATCGTGGCTGGTGCCTGGACTTCATCCGTGCTGAGGGAGGCGTGGTCAGTTCCGAGGAGCCGGCCGACTGGGCCATCCCGCACATCGACCTGGTCCACCACGGCCCCTTCGCCCTCGATCCAAATCCCGGACACGGCCCGGCCATGGGAATCCCTGTTCCGCTTTTCAATCTCGTCTATCACGACGCGATCATTCTGCCCTGGTCCATGGGAAAAGGAGCGTGGGGAATCCCTGAAAGTGACCTCGGATACCTTCACGGTTTGGCCAATGCTGGCATCCCGTACCTCTCGCTCGATCCCGGAGATGAGGAGCTGACCCGCGTGCGCACGATGTGTGCGTTGCACGAGCGCGTCGGCCTTCTGGAAATGACAAAGCATGAGTTCCTCGATGAATCCCACCGAAAGCAACGGACGAGCTTCGCGGACGGGACGACCGTCACGATCGACCTGGACAACGAGACGTTTGAGATTTCGCCTGCACTTGAGCGAACGGGAACGTGAATCAGATTGTCCGGGCATCAGGTGGCCTTGCAGCGGAACGAGTGGGGTCACTTCAATTGCCGGCGGAGTTCGTCAAGCAATTGGGTGCTCAATCTCGATCGCGCCAGTTCGCCGCTGCCGCCAGCTCGGATTCGCCGACTCTCGCACACTCCGTCCGGCTGCCTGAATAGGACCGTGACATAGTGTGCGTTGCCTTTGTCTTGTCGAACTTCGCCCACCACAATGACCCAGCGGTTTGGAATCGTCTCGGCCGCGGCGGCAGCCAGCCGCTCGAGTCGTTGGTCCTCGGGCGAGCCGGCGCTCCAATGATTGTCACTTAGCCCGAGCAGGTGCTTCAATTTGTCTTCTGTCGGAGCGAAGTGTGCCCCCGTCAGGACGCGATGGGCGCCGTCGGCGCTGCTCAGCGCCGCAGCCAGGAAACCGCCGCTACCCACCTCGACCAGCACCAGTGTCGCGCCGCGCGATTCAAGCTGTCGGATGACACAGGTCTCCAAAGATGTCTCATCGTCGGCAGAGATATTTTCGCCCAGATACTTGGTGATCTGCTGTTTTAGGTCTTGCAGCCGGGCGCGGTCTTGCGGCGTGTCGTCGGGCAGCAGAAAAGTGAAGTCCACCCGGCCGCCCTCGAATTGCGAGAAGATTGTCACGTCCGGCGGCATGGGCACGTGATCGTCGAGCGTCTGGTCGATTTGTGACTGGCCGAGGCCCACGAACCGCAGGGTCAGTGAGCAGCCAGGCAGCCGCGTGCCGAAGCGCCGGCTCAGATAAGGCACCAGCTCGTTGCGGACCATAGGCTGCAATTCGCGAGGCGGTCCCGGCAGCGCGACGATCACGCCGTCGGGCCGCTCGAAGACAAGCCCAATGGCCGTGCCGTTGGAGTTTTTTAGATACGTGCCGCGTATCGGAACCTGTGTCTGACGGCGCAAGTTGAGGCGAAGCTGATCCGGCGGCGTGCCGAAGCGCCGTGCCATCTCCGCCAGCACGTCGGCGTTTTCTTTCAGCGGGATTCCCGTGAAGCCGGACAGCGCCTCGCGCGTGATGTCGTTGTCCGTCGGACCTAGGCCGCCGGTGACGATCACGAGCGGTGCTTTGGACGTGGCGAAACGAAGCGCCTCCTCGACGTCGGCCCGCTTGTCATCAACGCACATCGAGCCGACGCATTCCAGACCCAGCGGGCGGAGCGTCCGGGTGATGAAGAGCGTATGCCCGTCCGCATAGGCGCCCGAGAGCAGCTCGCTGCCCGTGACGATGATCATGCACCGGGTCGGCGGGCGCTGGCTATCCCCCAAGGTCCCACCTGGGATAGCTCGCGCCGCTACGCCTTTGAAGCTGCCACCCGTTATTATGACAAGTAAGAGAACCAGTCCGAAGAATCGAAGCGCCGAAGCAGCGGAATGCTCGGTTTTACTATTATGGATTCTTCCTTCGACCTGGAAAGGTTTTGTTCCCATCATTTCAGGACCTCCCAAAAGTTGAAATGGAGGTGCTCCGAAGGATCGCACCTTACATGCTCACCAGTCTTCGGCCATGATTTCAATCCCACAAAGCAGCGGCTGAGGCTCGGTCGCGGCGGGCGTGAGATCGATCTTGAGGTCGTCTTTGATCTCGATGCCCTTGAATTCCTTGACTACGAGCTGATTAGGCCCGCCGGCTTGCCTGACGATATCGAAGTCGTCCAGGACATGCTGGTCCTGGAGTGAGACGCTAAAAACGCGCTGGCCCGCTTCAGCGCCTTGTGTTTCGGCAAAATACAGGCGCACCGTATAGGACCGAGGCTGCTCGAAAGCCCCTTTGATCTGGTCTTCGGACCAGGTCGGGACCTGACCAATGTGTTTGTCGAAGGCGTCCACCTGTCTCGGATTCTTGCCCGGCTGGATGAACATACGAACGCGAATTTCCCGCAGTCCGGTCACGCCCGACGCGGCGACCCAGTTGTACTTGCCGTGCACACGCAAGCTGTTCTGACGGAACCAATGAGGCTGATTGTATTCGGCTCGAACGGGAACGTCGGGTGATGGCCCTCCGACGCTGGGGAACTCCAGCCACAGTGTGCCGTTGTCCGCGTAGCGATTGCCCGGCGCGCCGAGGTTTATTCCCACCTGCCTGACCGCTTTCGGCTCACTCGGAGACCGGTAGTAATCGAACGTCCAGTACGCCACTTCGGGCATGGGAACCAAGGCGAG
>JARRQQ010000366.1:8385-11385 GCA_037381725.1 Sedimentisphaerales bacterium | reverse complement strand
TGTGCATGTGTGCAAGGGTGCGTGTGTGTATGTGCATACCTTACCTTACCTTACAAGTGTAAGCATACATATTGAATGATCCGTCCAGTCGCGCCACCAATCGATGGTCTGCTGCAAGCGCCGGTCCAGCTCTTCGGCTGAAGGCGCCTTCACCGAGGTGCCATCGAGATTCTCAGGCTGATTCCATACGAGCGACACCCGCTTGCGCTGGCCTTGCCCGATGGTGAATCGCCCCTCGATGTCGTGACGCTTTTTCATATCGAGAGCAATGTCTCCGGAAATGAAAAGGCCGTCACTTCCTCCGATTGCCGTAAAGTTTCCATGCTTGCTTTTGCGGGTCCAGGGCTTGATGCTCCCGTAATCGAAGCGCGGGGCGATCTCCACCTTGAGGTCAATCGTTCCCTCGATCCCCTCGACAATTCTCAGAAGCTGGTTGTGGGGATGATGCATTCCTCCTTCGCGCATCGTGAAGCAATCCAACAGCCTGGCCCGGCCGCTTTCCGTGGTGAAGGTGGTCTCAAGAATAAGGCTGTCACCCAGGTATTGACGGGAAACCCTGAATGCGGAAGAAGGGCAAATCGTACAGTAGCCCCCGCGGTCCCAGCCCAGTAGCCGCCCGAAACAGCTTTTGGAATCGATCCTGGGCATACAGCACCAATCGACCGAGCCCGACTTGGACACCAGAGCCGCCGAGTGACAATCGCTGATGTAACCATAATCGGAAATTGGAGGGTATTTTTCCATAACAGATCAATCCTTCCGGAGTACCTCTGCTTGCGATTGCGGAATCGATCCCACGTCTCAACCGCCGGTTCTGAAACCCGGATAGAGGAGCATACCGCCGTCGACAAAAAGGGTCGCGCCGGTGATGTAATCCGCCTCGTCGGAAGCTAACCACACGGCTACCCGGGCTATGTCCGACGGTTCTCCTATCCTGCCGTAAGGTATCAGTTCCTCCAATTTGGCCGCGGCCTGGGGGCTGTCCCAGGCCTGTTTGTTGATCGGGGTTTTGATGGCTCCAGGGCCGATGCTGTTGACGCGAAACTTCCGGGGGGCCAGTTCCTGAGCGATTGTTTTCATGAGCATCATGATGCCGCCCTTCGAGCTGGCATAGTTCGCGTGATGGGCCCACGGGACAACCTCATGCACGGAACTGACGAAGATGATCTTGCCCGCCGCTTGCGAGGCTGTGGCACCTGTTTCGCGCCGCAAGAATTCGCGGACGGCCTGTCGAGCGCACAAGAACGCTCCCGTCAGATTGACGCCGATGACCTCGTTCCATTGCTCCAGGCTCATTTGCTCGAACGGGGAATCTCTCTGGATCCCTGCGTTACTGACCAGGATATCGAGCGCGCCGAAGCGATCCGTCAGGGCCTTGAACATATTTGTCACGTCATCCTCTTTGCTTATGTCCGCCTTCAGGGCGACAGCACTCCCTCCGTCTTCGGTGATTTGTTTGACGATCCGGTCCGCCGCATCTTCGTTGACGATATAATTGACGCCCACATTCGCCCCGGCCGCCGCCATGGCTTTGACGATTGCCGCTCCAATTCCCGAATTGGCCCCGGTCACAAGGGCGGTTTGTCCTTTCAGCAACATTTGACTTTCCTCTATGTGCACGAGTCAGAGATTCGCGACTTTCAATATTAGTTGCACAACCGGCCCCGGCCAGATGCCGAGGAAGAATAATGACAGAAAGAGCACAGCAAGCGCCACCCCACCCAGCCAGGAAGGAGACGGCTCCAGGAGAGCTTGTTTCGGTTCCGGCTTTTCTTCCTCCGACGTCCTGCTGTACAAGGCCACCGTCACTCGAAGATAATAGAACAGCCCGATCACACTGTTGATAACCAGGATGATGAGCAAGACCCATAATTGCATCTTTGCCCCGGCGGCGACAAGGTAGAACTTGGCGATGAATCCCGCCGTCAGGGGAATTCCCGCTAATGAGAGCATTGCGGCGGTGAGACAAATCGCCAATATCGGATGGCGGAAGGCTAATCCTTTGTAATCCTCGATAAGCTCCAAATCGGTTTCGCCGCCCGACAAAAAGGTAATGACGCCGAAAGCCATCAGCGTGGTTACGAAATAGGCGGTCAGGTAGAAGATCGACGCGGCTATCCCTATCGCGCCACCCGCGATCACCATCAGGAGCAGGTATCCGAAATGGGCGATTGAGGAATAGGCGAGCACGCGCTTGATGTTGTTCTGCATCAACGCCGTTATATTTCCGAAGAACATAGAGGCGATTGCCATGACGGCCAGAATGTAGAATAACGCATTGTGACTGAGTATGTGGATGCCGGAAAAGTAACGCATGAGAACTGCGAACACAGCGCCCTTGGAGACCGTTGCCAAGAAACCGGCGACGGGAGCAGGCGCCCCTTGAAAAACATCCGGCGCCCAGAAATTGAAGGGTACGAGGGCCAGCTTGAAGCCGATGCCGATCATGACCATGGCCGTGCCTGCCAGAAAGAGGATCGGGCCGGGCCCGTTCGAGCTTGACGCAACGGCTGAGACTTCGTGAAACTTCATCGTACCGGAGGCACCGTAGACCAGCGCAGTTCCGAACAGCAAAAAAGCAATGGATATCGCCGTCAGAACAAAATACTTGATGCCGGCTTCGACGTTGGGTCCCGTGCCTGCGTACGTGATCAAAACATATAATGACAGGCTTAACAGCTCAATTCCAACGAACAGCGAAGCGAAATGGGTCGCGCCGGCAAGCACCGCCGAACCCAACGCTGCGGCCAGCAAGAGAACATAATACTCTTCCCGTACGGTGTGGGTATGTTTGAGGTAGCTATAAGACTGGATGCACGCGATCAGCGCGCCGGCATAGATCAGGCCCATATAGAAACGCGCGTATCCATCGACAACCAGCACCTGCGTAACCTGGTGGGTCTGCTGGCCGGAACCGAAAATAACGGCGACCAATGAGCCGGCCAGTGAGATCGTCGCGACGATCAATGTAAGTACATGAGAGCGCGCAAATGCTATCAG
>JARRQQ010000366.1:0-8286 GCA_037381725.1 Sedimentisphaerales bacterium | reverse complement strand
GTGGAAGAATGGCAAGGATATCGCCGGAGGTCATTCTTTTTCTGTGGGATATGTCATTTCTCGAAGTGCTTCCGCTTTGGGCGTTCGTATGTCTGCCCTTCGAGACACCGCGACGGAGTCGCTCTGTGTTGTTGCGGCTTTAGGGACCCTGCTCTTTTCCAAAGCAGCTTTCGATGTGTTCAGGATGGTTTGCGGGAAAAGACCGATCCATATCAGGCCGACTGCCAGTACCGACAGGTTAAGCATTTCACCGAATCGCAGATCGTTTGTTTCCCGTGGCTGTCTCAAGGGGCCCAGAAGGACACGGTAGACCAGATAGAGCGAGTAAATCAGGGAAAGGACGAAACCGAAGGCTGCCACGCTCGCGAACCACGGATAGACTTTGAACGTCCCCACCAGGACCAGAAATTCGCCGATGAAATTGGCGAGTCCCGGCAATCCCAGTGAGGCCAGAGCGAAGAAGAGTGTCATTGCCCCCATACGCGGTAAGATCGACCATAAGCCGCCTAGTTCTGTCATGTTCCTTGTTTCGATTCTCTGCCGGAGAGCGCCGATGATAATGAACAGCGCCCCCGTGCTCAGGCCGTGGGCGAGCATGATAATCACCGCACCCTGCAAAGCTGTTTGAGTGCCCGCGAATATGCCCAGGAGCACGAAGCCGAGGTGGCTGACGCTGGTATAGGCGACGAACCGTTTCAGGTCCCGCTGTGCGAAAGCCATTGAAGCCCCATAGAAAATGCCGACCACTCCCAGCACAAGGGCGACGGGTATCAGCGGACTCGATGCCTCCGTCAGAAGGGGAAGTATGAACCGGATGATGCCGTACGCGCCTGTTTTCGCCAGGAGTCCAGCGAGTATAACGCTGCCGGCTGTCGGCGCCTCCGTATAGGCGTGCGGAAGCCAGACGTGAACGGGCACCACGGGCAGTTTGACAGCAAAGGCGATAAAGAAACCGAGAACGATGAAAAGCCCCCAACTCGAGGAGCCGCCCAAAATTTGCAGATAATCGAAGGTATATTGCCCCGTTTTATTCCCGTGAATCCAGTAGAGCGCAATGATCGAAAGCAACATGAACAGACCGCCTGCCTGCGTGAAGATGAAGAACTTCATCGCGGCATACGTTCTGTTTTCGTGTCCCCAGGCAAGTATCAAGAAGAACATCGGGACGAGCATCAATTCCCAGAAGAAATAGAATAGAAAGAGATCCGAGGCGGTAAAAACGCCCAGGACCCCGGTCAGAACAGCCATCAACGCAAAGTGAAATGTCCCGACGCGCCTATCAATCTCCCTCCATGAGGCGGCGACGGCAGACATGCCCAACACCACCGTTAAGGCGGCCAGGAGCAGGCTGAGTCCGTCCATTGCAAGATAAAAGCTGATTCCCAACGGAGCGATCCAGGTCGCTCTGTATTCGAGTATCCAGCGCGGAGCGGAGGCACCGGTAAGAGCGTGGTAGTGACCGATCCAAATGTAAAGAAGCAATACGGCATCGACCGCCAGTCCGGCCAGGCACACCAACCGACAGAGCAGCCGGTTCCACAGACTCACCAGCCACGCCAGCAATCCTGAAACAAACGTCACAATCAATAGCCAAAGGAGTATCATACGAGTATCACGATTCCGATTAGAATGACGGCCCCGATGCCGATACAGGCCAGGTACCAGCGAAGACTGCCGTTCACCATCCGGGACAAGAGCACATTGGAGAGACGGAATACGTAAGCGCCCGCGTTCGCGATGCCGTCCAAAATGTCACTTCTGTTAACGTGCGTGAGCCAGCAGTAGGGGCGCACGATGAACCACGTGTAGATCCAATCAAAACCAAAGCCCGCAAGCAGGAAGCGATGAAGAACCGAGCCCGGGAACGCTCCCACCACGGCGCTGAGCACACCTCTTTGCTTGTGATAGAGCACGTAGGTCAAACCTATGGCGACCAGGGACACGAATGCGTAGAATACCTGCATCAGAATCGCGTGGACGGGCAGGGAAGCATTGACGACGGGCTCCGGCAACGCGGTTTGCAGGAATTGATAGAAACTCTTGACGCCGAAAAGATTGCTTATCAACTCTGGAAATCCAGAGACAGCCGCGAGAAAAGCCAGGATGAGTAGCGGAACGATCATGATAGCGGTTGGCCTTCCTGTCGGCCGGGTTCGGATTTCACCGAAGAATACGATGTAAAGCAATCGAAACGAATACATGGCGGTTAAGAACGCTCCGAAAACGCCGCAAATCCATAGACCTCCGGAGGCGTCGGACGAGGCCCAGACGGTGTTGAGGATCAGGTCTTTGCTGTTGAAGGTGAGCGTCAAAGGCGGAAGAGCCGCCAGTGTCAGGGATGCGGCCATGAATGCCCGAAATGTCCTTGGAAATTCTTTCCGCAGACCTCCCATCTTGAAGATGTTGTGTTCGCCGGACAGGGTCATGATGAGTACGCCTGCGCCGAGGAACAGCGAGGATTTGAATAGTGCGTGCGTCACGAAGTGATATATTGCCGCCGCCCACGCACCCGCGCCGAGCGCCAGGAACATGTATCCTATCTGGCTGATGGTTGAATAGGCGAGGACGCGTTTTATATCCTTTTGAGCGAGTGCGCTGAAGCCGGCGAGCACTAACGTAGCCGCACCGATTATCGCCACCACGTGCATGACCGCGGGTGCCATCGAGAAGAGAACATGGGTCCTTGCGATCAGGTAGACGCCCGCGGTGACCATCGTGGCGGCGTGGATCAATGCGCTGACGGGAGTAGGGCCGGCCATCGCATCAGGCATCCACTTTTGAAGCGGTAGTTGTGCGGACTTTCCTATGGCTCCGCCCAGGAAGAACAAAGACGCCAGGATACAGAAGGTCGATCCTTCGGGCAATTGCGAGACCGCGTGCATGACAGGCTGGATCTGTAGAGATCCGAATCTGACAAACAGCATGAACAGCCCAATCGCCAACAATGTGTCGCCGATCCGGGTGACAACGAAGGCTTTTATGGCGGCCCGGCAGTTTTCCGGCTCCTTGTACCAGAATCCGATCAGCAGATAGCTGCATAAGCCTACGCCTTCCCAGCCGATATACATAAACAGAAGGTTGTCCGCCAACAGGAGAATGAGCATCGAAGCAATGAAAAGACTCATGTAGGCGAAGAACCGGCTGTAGCTCTCGTCGTCGCGCATGAACCGGACCGAGTAGAGTAGTATGAGCAGTCCGACAAAGGTGACCACCATCATCATGACAAGCGAAAGCGCGTCCAAGTAGAGTCCGAATCCGACGTGATAATCGGACACGTCGAACTGTGCCGGCTATCGCTAGGATGACGAATCCTGCCAGGGGAAGTGTGGGAACCAGCCATAACAGCCGGAGCATATTAACCTCGCAACTGATTCAACACGTTGGTGTTCAGAGTCTTGTGCTTGTGGAAAAGATTCAGGATCAGCCCAAGCCCCAAAGCGGTCTCCGCGGCTGCGACGGCGAGAATGAAGAAGTACATCACCTGCCCATCCGCCTGGTTCAGCGCTGAGGCGACCACGATGAACGCCAGCCCACAGGCATTGAGCATGATCTCGAGGGACAACAGAACGAAAACAATGTTTCGTCGAACAAGGGCGCCGACCAATCCCAGGACAAAGAGAATGCCCGCAACGATCAGACCCGTCATCATGCTGACTTCAGCCATAGCTATTCCTTTTTGTGCGTGCCTTTGACGACGTGACTTTCGCGTGCCAGATGGTGCGCACCTAACAGGCCGACAAGCAGGATCAGGGACACCAGTTCCACGGCTATAAAATACGGGCCGAACAAGGCGACACCGACCTGCTTGGGTTCCACCACCTCGGAACCTGACGCATTCACGCTCGACTCGGCGAGTAAATAGATGATCTCGGCGATCAGGATCACGGCCAGAAACCCGGGCGCGATCCATGTCTTGGGAGGGGTCCAAATCCTTTCCTGCTTGATCGTGTGACGTCCTTGATTGACCATCATAATGATAAACAGAAATAGCACCATGATTGCCCCAGCGTTGATGATGACGATCAGCGCCGCTGCAAAATGGGCACCCAATACGAAGAAGATGATGGCCACGGCCAGCAGCGAGAGAATGAAGTACAACAATGCGTGTACGGGATTCATCCGTGTCACCGCCGCCAGCGTCGCAAGGACAGCGATAATCGCCGAAATGTAGAAGACAATTGTCATATTCTTCGAGGTGACCCGTCTACGGCATCAAATCGTGCAGATCGACGGGTCGTCTTTCATTATCGCCCTGACCTTTACCTTTCACTCCAGTGGCAACGCCTGCGACCTTATAGAAATTGTACCCCGGGTACTTGCCCGGCCCGCTGATAAGCAGGTCCTCCTTTTCATAGACAAGGTTCTGACGTACGTACTCGCACATCTCATAGTCCGGGGTCAACTGAATCGCGTAGGTTGGACACGCTTCTTCGCACAAGCCACAGAAGATGCAACGCGAAAAATTGATGCGAAAGAACTCAGGGTACCGTCGCCCGTTCTCATCTTCGGTTGCCTGCAGAGCGATACAGTCCACGGGGCACACAGCCGAACACAAATGGCAGGCGACGCAGCGCTCTTTTCCGTCCGGGTCACGCGATAGGATAATCCGGCCGCGCCATCGCGCGGGCAGCCTGGGCTTTTCTTCGGGATAGAGAATCGTTTCTCGCCTGCTGAACAGGTGTTTTACCACGTGGGCCATTGTCCGAAGGATGCTGATCATCGTGCTTTTTTCTATTGTCGATACAGGAGTATTGCGCCGGTGACCACGATGTTGATCAACGCTAGGGGTAGCATGATCTTCCAGCCCAGACTCATGAGCTGGTCGTAACGAGGGCGCGGCTGTGAGGCCCGCAGCAGAATGAATATTCCGATGAAGGCGAACATCTTTATGAGGAACCACAGGATGCCCGGCAGGAACGGGCCGAGCCAGCCGCCGAAAAAGAACGTGGTGATCAAAGCGGAAATCAGCGTAATTCCGATATACTCGCCCACGAAAAACATGCCGAACTTCATGCCGGAGTATTCACTGTGGTAACCCGCCACCAGTTCGTTCTCCGCTTCCGGCAGGTCGAAGGGAAGACGATGCGTCTCGGCGATGCCCGCGACAAAGAAGATGACAAAGCCGAAAAACTGCGGCACACAGAACCACAAGTGCTTTTGGGCGTTCACAATATCGGAGACGTTGAACGATCCCGCCATCAGAACCACGCCCATCAACGACAAGCCCATAAAGACCTCGTAACTGAGCATCTGGGCCGCCGCGCGAAGGCTCCCGAGCAGCGAATACTTGCTGTTCGACGACCAGCCGGCCAGTGTCACGCTGTAGACGCCGAGCGACGACATCGCCAGGAAGAGGAGCATGCCGATTCCCAGGTCGATTACCGTAATATGCGGCGCAAAGCAGACAATGGCAAAGGACGTCAACGTCGTGACCATGATGATCGCGGGGGCGATGACAAAGACGGGCTTGTCCGACAGCGGTGGAATCCAGTCTTCCTTGGTGAATATTTTGACCATATCCGCCATGACCTGCAGCAGGCCAAAGGGACCGACGCGGTTGGGGCCGTAGCGGTCCTGGAAGAGCCCCAACAGTCTTCGCTCCAGCCAGATCAAGCCGGGCGCGATTATCATAACAACGGCCAGAACGCCGATGGTGATGACAATTTTTTCGATAATGTGAAGCATTGCCTGTTGCTGATTGGCAAGAAACAGAGGCAGTACCTCTGCCGTGGGACTTGACGGTCAGGCGAGTAGCTCAATTGCTCGCCTTGAGAAACTCGAGCACGTCACGCTGCTCCTGGCCGGTCAGCGGAGCGATCAATCGCATGTGGTCCAGCACAACGGTCCACTGGGCGTCGCTGAACTCCGAGGGCGTCCTGAGGTTGTGACACCGACCGCATACGTCGGACCATGTTTCACCACCCCAAGTCACAGATACCTTGCCGCTTCCCACGGCTCCGCTTCCGCTCCTCGCAGTTTTGCCAATCTCGCCTGGCATCTTGTCCTGGGAGCTCTTTCTTTTTGACAGCGTCATCAGGTAGTCCACCAGATCGCTGACGTTCTCCTTCGACAGATTGTTGAAGGCGGGCATGATCGATTCCGGATCGTTTTCTTTGGGGTTTCGGATCTGAGTCGTCAGCCACTGTCGCGACCTTCCTCGATCCGCCTCGTCCGAGAGGTTCGGCCCGACCGCGCCTCCTTTGCCGTGGACCATATGACAGCCCATGCATCCAACGGTGTCGAACAGCTCTTGACCCTTTTTGGCTCCGGCTTGCGATATGCTCGGGTCCGCTCCTACTGTTGAGCCTTTTGGGTCCATCGGAGGATCACTCTTTTTGGCAGAATGACATCCCGGAATAAGTAACGCCGCTGTTGCCAGACAAACACCAGCCCAGAACACGAATTGTCGTTTTGGTGAATAGCCTTTCATAATTATCTCCTTTTTAGAAACCCGTTGCGAACTGAACTGCGAATATGTCGTCGTCTTTTCCGACTTTCTTGTTGTCGAACGCATACGCCGTCTTGAGCACCGTCCGGGGCGTGACCCAATAACTGACCCCCGGAATCCACCGATCCTCATCTCCGCCGCCGGGCGCTTGGGAGGACACGTTCAGTTGATCGTAACGAACAACAAACTCAAGATTGTTGATCCATTCGTCGGACGCTTTCGTCGGACGGTAGGCCGCCTCCACGTAGCCCCCGTCACGGTCGTTATTGAAACGCAGTGGTCCAAAGCCCAAGGCTCCCGTCGGATCGTACGTGGCGGTATCCAGTCGCGACCACACCCATCCGGCTCTGACCGTCGCCCGGCCCTTCAGGCGATCGTGCTCCTTGACGTAGTTCAGGTCCACGCCGTGCAGATAGGAATGGACGGTCTCGAAACTGCCGGGACTGGGCTTCGAGAACTCGAATGAATAACCCACTTCCACCTCCCGAATGGGCAAATACCCGACCCGAAAGCCGAATGCCTTGTTATTGTTTTGGTCGGAGTAATTGTCGAAGTTCAGACTACCCGCGGCGTCGGGATCGTCCGTTACTAAGGCCGGACCGTTCGAGATATACACCGCGTAATTCGTCATGGCATGATCAACGGGCATCGCCCCGATGGCAAAGACGCCCACGGCCGAATCCGGCGCAATGCCCCCGTCCGCGTAGGCCAGTGGATCAAAGGGAAGCTTGTTGATCCAGCTTGGGTCGAAATGTCGGTGATAGACGGTAAATGGCGTTCCGAATTTTCCCGCCCCAACCGACACATAGTCGTTGAGAAGATAGGTCAGATACGCGGAATCGAGCTCCACGTCCGTCATGGAGTCTTCGCCGGTTTCATCAGGCCCTTCTATGGCCAGCTCCAATCCCCCCTCGAAGAAGAGCTTGTCGTTCAACTGCCACAAAAACATGGGATTGAATTCCGCCGTGAACGTACTGGGCGCGCCGCTTTCATCCGTGTACCCGGCGGCGGCGTCACCCGCAATCAGCAGCTTCGTATCTCCAAGCCCGGAGGCCTCAGCCACCAACTGTGTCCTCTTCAGTGCCTCGTCCAACGTTGCGGTCTTCTCTTGCTCCTGCGCCTCAGGTTGGGTCTTCTTCTTCAGATCCGCCAACTCTGCTTTTATGGCGTCCAATTCCTGCTTGAGCGCCTTGTACTCGCCGCGCGACACATAATTTGGATCGTTTTGTCCTTGCGCCGCGGCGGCGAGTCCCACAACCGCAAGGCCGAGACATATCTTGATCATCCATTCTCGTACTTTCATAGGGTTTCCTTTCACAAATCCACGGTGCTTCAATCTCATGGTCGATGACCGAATATGACCTCGGCCCTGGTCAACGCACGGTGATTCGATCACTCACCTGCGCCGCTCTGACTCTGGCCGGGCATGTGTTTCATTTGCGGTCTCGGATGCGACAACACAAATGCTGCAACGTCAAGCGCCTGCGTCACGGTCAGGTCCGCGTTGCCCTTGGGCATGAAACGATGAACGAAGGCGGCCAGCATGTCTTCCTTGCCCATGCCCGGACCGGCCGGGAAGGCGCCTTCGCCCCAGAGCGGCGGCGCGCCGCTGGGCAGCAGACCCTGGCCGTTCTTTCCGTGGCACGGCATGCATTGCGGGAACACCTTACTTCCCGCCTGCACGTCCGGTTTGTGCTCGCTCTTGATAGGCTCAAGACCCACCCACGGAACCTTCGTATAGATTGGAATGCCTTTTGATATCCACTGGTAGTACGTCAAAATGGCGACCATGTCCTTGCTGTTTGGAGGCAGGGGATCGGCGTTGAGATATCGTTCAA
>JARRQQ010000365.1:0-5006 GCA_037381725.1 Sedimentisphaerales bacterium | reverse complement strand
CCGTTGATCCGCCCGTAAGTTTCTCTAGTGTTTCGCGTTCGAGATGCACCAAGATAAGTTGAATGGATGCGCCCTCGATATGGGTGAGACCGGAGGAGCCGACCGGAGCAGCATCCACACTATAGACCCGAGCTATCGGCGAAAGGCCCAGCAGCAACCCGCACAAAAATAGTATGCACAGTACTTTCATTTTTCCGTTCATGGCAAACTCCCTAAAACAGTAGTCATGATTTCGAACAAAGCCTCTTAGGCTTTACTTTTCTACGTTCCCATGGAGGGCTTTCATACGAGAATTTCAAGAAGATTTCAATCGTCTTTCTGAAAATCCACTTGACATCCAGTATGAAATGTAGTATAATACCTATCTAACATAACGGTAGAGTCTATAGTGCATCGTTCATCGTTAAGAACAATCGTTGATCGTCAATCGTAAGTGCGTCCCGAGCTAACCACGCTTTCCTCCGGGCATTGCCGAATAGCCGGGCGTCTCCCGTCAACAGTCAACAATCAATAACAAATCGTCAATTCACTTTGGAGGGTTTCCAATGGCAACCAAAGCGCAAATCAAAGCCAATCGTCTCAATGCTCAGAAATCAACCGGACCGAAAACCGTTGTGGGGAAAGCGATGGTCGCGCAGAATGCGCTCAAACACGGTCTTTTTGCGCAACAAAATGTTATAAATTGCGAAAAAATGTCAGATTTTTACGAATTTCGTACAGAAGTATTAGGTGGGCTTGCGCCAGTTGGGGGCGTCGAGGCGATGATGGCCGAGCGGATCGTCAGTCTATCGTGGCGGCTCAAGCGGGTCGAACGAATGCACAGCGAAGCTATCGACGTACTGGTCGCGCGGGCCGAGACCGACCTCTGGCAAAAAAACAGGCGCAAGGAAACCGAGGGGGCGCATGATCAGCGGGCTGGCGGGTTAGAACTGATCCTCGGCTGGGCGACGGTCCATGATTTCTCGGAGTCGAAGGTGTTAGAGCGGCTGTTGATGTATGAAAAGCGGATCGAGGGCAGTTTGTACAAGGCGATAAGCGAACTTCAGAAGCTCCAGCGCGGGCGAAAGAACGGAGAAAACGAAGACGCGGAGGCGGACCCTGCCATCTCCCTCCTCCAACCACGGACGCCTTGCGGCGCGATCAACGGCAATCGGGATGAAGCCGCCACCCAGGTGGGCGAAAGGGCAGAGTGCGCAAAACAAAGCCAACTTGTGGGCGCCGAGAACGGCGTAACATGTGTTTCAAAAGAGGGTTGTGAAAATAAGGTTGGCGTGCGGTTGGGTGAAAACGAAGCCGAACGAAGCCAAATTCTGGATAATCCAGCAGTGCGGGTTTGTCCGGACACTGTCCCGACGTAGGCGCGACACTCATTCGTAGGTCGGGCGGGCCACAAAAAAAGGCCTCTGCTTACGTTTCGAGCAGAGGCCGGGATATCGTTCTATGGATTGAAGGTTAGGCTCTGAGGAAGATGATGAACACGAGGATGCAGGCCAGGGAGACGACGGCCGGGACGAAGAAGATTTTGCGCCACTCGAACTTGCCTTCCTTCCTGTGCCTGTCCATGATGGCGCCGGCGAAATGCGTGCCGAGGAACAGGCCGATGCCCGAGGTTGAGGCAAAGAGCATGGCTTGCGTCGAGCTTCGGATCTCGTCGGACGCCTGGCTATTGGCAAAGATCTGGCCCACGATGACGAAGAGCACGTAGGCCAAGCCGTGGAAGGACTGGCAAACGACGATCAGCCATCGCGGTTTCTCCTTGATGTAGACGATGTACAACAGCAGCCAGAACGTCGCGCCGACAATCAGCGTCCATTTCGTACCAAGCGCAGCCATAAAACGTGCCATGAGGAAGAAGGTGGCGACGGCCTGGACGGCTTGCGCAATGGCCATCGACGCCGGGACGTTCTTCGGAGGGATGCCCATAGCCTGCATGAACGGCGCGGTGCCGAGGAAATAGAACTGCATCAAGGCGAAGAAGATCATGGAAATGATGATGAAGATCAGGAAGTTGCCGTGCGTGAGTAAGCTCATCGCTTTGAAGATCGGAATCTGGGTTGCGCCGGACGGTTGCATGGTCGGCAGAAAGATGAAGCATCCAATACCCATGATGATCGACAGCGCTGCGCCGAGGTAGAGGCAATCGCTGCCTTTCTCGCCGGTCTTAAAGATCCAACGCCAGCCGGTCAGGAACCAGCCGATAACAGCCCACGCAACGGGCGCCCAGATGAACACTTTGCCCTGCTCCGTGACATCCGAGACGTTGGTAAACAGCGCCGCATTGACCAGCGGCAACGTGCCGGTGTAAAAGAAGCAGTAGACAAGCATGATGAGAAAAAGGCTCTTGAATTTGGTGCTGCGGGCCGCCGCAAAGAGCAACCCTGCACCGATCAACTGCGCGCCGCCGATGATCCACTCGGTGTTCAGGTACTTGTCGGCGAGCAGCCCGGCGATCAGCGGCGAGACGATGCAGGTCAGCGGGAAGGTGGCGTAAATCCAGCCGGTTTGCTTGCCGGTCATCTTGAGCGGCCCGAGCAGGCGCGCCGCCAGCACCGGCATCCAGGCGCCCCAAACCGCGTACTCCATGAACATCACGAAGCTCAGGCCGAAGTACAGTTTCCATTCCATGTCATTCTCCTTGACTGTCGTTCACGTTCGTTCCGGCGGGACGCGAGCGCCCGGCGGAGGCTACTTACCCACGCGACTCAATCTCTCGGCGGCGAGCTTGACGTCGCCGAACCGGTTGTCGCCGGCTTCGCGCTCGATGGCCAGCGCGCCGTCGAAACCAATCTCTTCGAGGGCGTTCAAAAATGCTTCAGGCTGCACTTCGCCGTCGCCCCAAGGGACCTCCGCGCCCCACGTGCCCGGCTGTTTGGTCCGGGTGGCGTCTTTGACGTGGATGTGCTTGATCCAGGGCGCCAGGACCTTCACCGCTTCGATAGGATTGCCCTTGTCGTAGAGAATCATGTTAGCCGGGTCGAAGTTCACGCCGATAGCGGGATGGTTCAGCGTCTCCATGAAGTGACGCAATTCCTTCGCGGCCTCCTGGCCCGTCTCCAGCAGCAGGATGAGGTCCTTATTCGCCGCGGCGTCGGCCAACGTTCTGATCCGGTCGTAAAACTTCTTAGCATAGGCCTCGTCGCTCTCATCGACGAACCCGGCGTGCATCGAGAGGTACTTGACGCCGAGTTGTGCGGTGACGTCGGCGGCGCCGACGAACAGGTCGCGGTTGCGCTCCCAGCAATCATCGGGGGCGACGCCGCCGGTGACCTTGATCGTCTCAAGCGTTGAATAATCCTCTTGTGGGAAGTCGATCATCGTCGAGCTGATCGTCCAGTCCTGTTTCTGTATGGCGGCCAGGACGTCGGCCCCTTCGGCACCTAATGCAGCCCGGATGCCCAGGTGCACGTGGTCGAGTCCGATCTTCTTCATGGCGTCCGCCACGCCGTCAACGTCCGTTTGCAGCGACCAACTGCATACTCCTATCGGCCATTTCTTACATTTCATAGTATCGTTCTCCTTATTTAAATCCTGGATTTTCGGCGAGTAGCAGCAGACCTGTGTGTCTGCCCTGGGCAACCACGCGGGGTTGCCCCTACGACATCGACACCTTCTGTCCCTTGCGTACCGATTCCTTCTCGGCGTCGACGATCTTTACCGAGTTCATCGACTCGGTCAGCGTTGTGATCGGCTTGACCTTTTCGCCGCCAACGGCCTTGGCGAAGTGGGCGATCTGGAGGAACCAGCCGTCGCCTTTTTCGACCTCCGGCGTGAACGCCTGGCCTTCGGCGGGGCAGATCCTGAACATCGGATCGCGCGTCAGGTCGTAGACAATCGTCGCCTTTTCGAGCGCGATGTTGAAGCTCATCTCGAATCCGAAGCTCGGTGTCATGGCCCAGCCGCCCTCGGCTGTGACGACCTTGTCGTCGTCGTAGAGGTATTGTGTCACGATGTGGGCCAGCCCGCCGCCGGGGGCTTTCGCCCCGAAGCTGCAAACGGCCTTCGGCATGCCGAACAAGTACTGGACGTAATCCGTGTCGTGGATGTGCAGATCGAGAGCCATTCCACCACTGCGTTTTTCATCGAGGAACCAGTTGTCGATGCTCCAGGTCGGCGCGGCTCCGAGGCGTTGGAACGTCGCCGCGACGACTCGGCCATACTGGCCGCTATCGACCAGCTCTTTGGTTTTGGCGTACTCCGGCCAGAAGCGAACGCAGTGGCCGATTTGCAGAATCTTGCCGCTGCGCTTGGCCGCTTCGACCATCGGCGCGCAGACCTCGGCGGTCAGGGCCATGGGCTTTTCGCACATGACGTTGAGGCCCGCCGACAGCGCCTTGACCGACATGTCCGGGTGCAGATACGTCGGCAACGTGATCGAGACGGCGTCCAGCTTCTCGGTGGCCAGCATCTTGTCGAAGTCCGCGTAGAGCTTCAAGCTGCTGAAATCGACCGTCTCGTTCGGGTCGCCGATATTGCCGACCGCTCGCTTGGTGTCTTCCACGATGTTCGGGTTGGCGTCGCAAATGGCGACAACTTCCGCGTCGTCCAGGGCCTTCCAACACTTGTAGTGCGTGCGGCCCATGAATCCGAATCCTACAATGCCTACCTTCAACATGCTGCAATCCTCCCGGTTTTGCAATTTGCGATTTTCGGTCCGTCGGCCCTTTGGCTGCGCTCAGGGCAAGTCTCGTTCACTCGGGCCAAGCACTCGATCAGCGATTTTAAGTCAGCTATCGCGGATCGGCAATCGAAAATCGCAAATTTATGGGGGATAAATTTGGCGCGGCGGGCAGGCTTGCGGATTGTGTTCCGTCCGAAATGCGCAACTCGACCCCAGAGACGATGTGCACAGGCGATGGTGATGCGAAAGGGCGAGACGGTCCCGAAATGCTTCGGGACCGTCTACCCTACTAATGTTGAGGTTACGGTTGCGGTTCAGCGGTTGGCGGGTAGAGACGAATGTCGTCGAAGTACATCGTTCCCGTTCCGCCGGGGCCGGCTGTGCCGGA
>JARRQQ010000364.1:5051-6077 GCA_037381725.1 Sedimentisphaerales bacterium | reverse complement strand
CGAAGTCTGGCGGCTTTGCGATATAGCCCGCCGCACCAAGCCGGAAGCACTCATCGACATCCTTCTCGGCGCTGGACCCGCTCAGAACGACAACGATGGTTCGTTTGAGCGCCTCGTGCGACTTGACCGCCTGGAGGAATTCGAAGCCGTTCATTGTCGGGGTATTCAGGTCGGTAAGGACGATCCACGGCTTCTTATTGGACGGATTCAACAGATACTCCAGGGCTTCCGCGCCGTTGGGCGAACGGACTATCCGGCTGGAGATGTCCATACGAGCAAGCGCACGCTCGAACAACAGCACGTCGGTACTATCATCATCCACCAACAATATCGGGCGCGATTTCTCCATCGGCAGACTATATCGTCATCATCGGGCTTCCAATTAGCCATATAATCCCATGTTTTTCGGCTCGCAAAGCCCTGCCCGTCATCCGAGCCGATGAAGCACGGAGTCCCCTTTCGAGGCCCGGCGAGTCGAAAATCTCTTGTGATCCCGTCCGTTTTATGTTCTGCTTTGCACGTGTCAGGCATCGTTTGTGATAGTGAGGAGCCATCGAAATGAAAGGTATTTCCCGTCGGCATTTTTTGCGACAATCCGTCGCGGTCGGGGCCGCTATAACGCTCACGAGTCCGGCTGCCACGAGAGCTAAGACAAAGGGGCGTGCACCCGAGTCAAGACCCAATGTCCTATTGATTATGGCCGACCAGCTCCGTAAGGATGCCATCGGCGCCTATGGGAACTCCGTGATAAGAACCCCCAACCTCGACGCGCTGGCAACCGGGGGTGTCAGGTTCGAGAACTGCTGCGTTCAGCATGCCGCCTGCATGCCGTCGCGAGCTTGCATTTTCACGGGCCGCTATCCGATGGCCCACAAGGTCAGAAGCAACGGCGTGCCTTTGCCGAAAAGCGAGATAACGTTGGCCCACGTCTTCGCGCGGAATGGCTATCGAACCGGGGGCGCGGGCAAGTTCCACTTCATTCCCCACTACCCTTACCGAAGCCCCCTGCCGATGATGGAGACGCAC
>JARRQQ010000364.1:0-5010 GCA_037381725.1 Sedimentisphaerales bacterium | reverse complement strand
GAATTTCATTTAGGCGAAGACGGCAGGAGCGGCGAGCACTGGGTTTGGATTCAGCGAAACTACACGGAATACCATAAGAAACCCGACCACCTGATACCCCTCAAATTACACAACAGTTACTGGTCGGCGTCCCACACAATCGATTTCATTCGCAAATGCACTGGAAGGAACGAGCCGTTCTTCGCGTTCTGTTCGTTCGTCGATCCCCATCATTCGTACGATCCGCCCTCGCCCTATCGTGAGATGTACAAAAAGGAGGACATGCCCAAGCCGATCGGCAGGCCGCATGAGCTTGACGACAAGCCGCCTCAACTCCAGGCCAGGGCCAAGAGACTGGAAGGAGTGCGCAAAGACGTCGCCTACAACCGGACCCAGTACTATGGCGAAGTCACTTTCATTGACGATTCGATCGGTAGAATTCTAACGGTGCTGGATGAATTGAAGATTCGGGATAACACGCTGATCGTTTTCGTATCGGATCATGGCGATATGCTCGGGGATCACGGACTCTACTTCAAAGGGCTCGCCTACCGCCAGAGCGCCAACGTGCCCTTGATCTTCAACTGGCCGGGCCGTCTCAAGGCCGGAAAGATGGTCGGCGGCATCGTACAGGAGATCGACATCTTCCCGACGATCATGGACTTGGTCAGAATTGAGAATCCTCCAGGTGTTCAAGGCAAGCCCCAGGCTCAGGTCCTGACCACAGACAGCACCGAGACGGGCTATGAATATGCCTACATCGAACACGCCGGCTCCGACTATTCCCTGAGAAGCCTGAAATGGCGCTTCACATACTATCCCGGCAAGGATTATGGCGAGCTTTATGATCTGGAGAAAGACCCGAATGAATTCACCAACCTCTGGAATGACGATAAGATGCAGGATGTCAAGATCGAACTTACGCGCAAGCTCCTCGACCGAATCGTCGCGACGCGCGATCCATTGCCTATAAGAGAAAAACCCTACTGAGCTGAGTTCACCCAAAAGGCAGGTCTTGCGATTATCAGTCCTTCGCGCGGTCGAGTCTTCTGAGAATGCCGGAGATTTTCTCGATATAGTAAAGGTCTGCTTTGCACCACGGCTGGTCGAGTTTGGATGCAAGCTGCTCCGAGTCAATGACACCTCCATCCGCCGCGACGACAAATAGCCCGCGTGCCAGATGAGGGGGCGATATGTAGTTTTCACCGCCGATCATCCGCTCACCAAACGCTTGATACCAGAGCGGCAATCCCACCATAAGTGCCCGTACATTAGCGCTGAGTTTCTCCGGGGCAAACTCGCTGAGCATCCCGGCTACCTCGGGTACCAGGCCGACATATCGCGGGACCTTCGCCTGATGCAGACCCTTGCTTGCGACCTTCGTCGGGCGAATCAGCCAGCTATCCGCACGCTCGTGGTGTATTCGCTCGGTCACCATTTCAGCAAGCCGCTTCTTCGCGTCCTCGACTGTTGTCGATTCGCCGGCTCTCACCAAAATCTTAATTCCCGCCAGCAGGCCGGCAATCCGGGCGTTAAGATGCTCGGCGTCGTCATTCGTGCCATCGTGCGAGAAATGAAAATCCTCATCCAAGAAGCTTTCACATACCCGCTTCACATCCGGCACCAGCCTCAGGACCCTGTCCCATCTGTCCGCGTAGTGTGCATAGGCCCAAAGCGCGTAGATATCCTCGATACCGGCTCGATACTTGCTCGGCCTGTTCGCAAATTCGGTCATGCCGGGTCCGAGCGTATAAAGCTCGCGGCGTCTGCCCTTGCTCTCGCACACAGGTTTTGACAACGGCACGCCCCAATCGAACATCTGATCGAGCCAGGCCGTGGCCTTGTGCCTTACAGGGTTCGACAGATGCGGCAATGCAAGTGACACAATCTGCACGGTCAGTGACGTTCGCCGGAAATGCTCCTCCTCGCCGCTAATGCCCAGCTCCACAACGAAGGCCGCCCACGGCCAGCCATCCACGAGTTCAAGAACTTCCGCGTCGAGTCTGGCGCGGAGTTGCTTGGCCAGTGGTGAAGCTGCTTGCAGAAACGCCGCACTGTCCGGCTCTTGGAGATACTTGTCGAGGTCTCGGGTGGTGATGACGACCTTTTCAACATTTGTGTCAAACATTCCGCCGCCCCGGCTGGCGACGTTACCTCCGGCCACGCAAGCAGGGAGCTTGCTCTTCATCATGGGCGGAGGCTTGGTACCTCCGGTATCCGTCTTTGGGACATCTGGCCCGGCGATGCAAACTACCTGCGAGCCTGTCACCCAAAAAAGTCGCTGCTCGGCCACCGCGCATATCGACCTATCGGGTCCGTGCCACTCGTTGGGCATGCCCGTCAGGTATCCTTTCGCCGCCAGCTTCTTCGCGCCGTCAGAACCTCCGGGGACCGCGGCCGGACCGAATATGCCGCCATAGGTATCGCGCCCGGCCCAGATCGTGGTCACCTCCAGCGTCTTCAGGTTCAGCCCCGCCAAGGTCCCCTGGTGCGTGCACACGAGCGTATCGCCCATCAAGGACAGAGCCTGAGTCTCATCGCCGATCATGGCGAACGGGTACCAGTTCCTGCCATTGTCCTGCGCGGGCCAGGTGAAGTCGAATCTTCCCGTTTCACGGTCGATCCGGCCCATTGCGTTGTAACGCCGCACCCCGCGGAGGTAGTACGTCAAGGCGCTGCGACAAAACGTGTAAAGCTCACCCGTCTTCGGATTGAACGTCGGCGGGGTTGGCGGATTGTGAAGCCCGCACGTGTAGAAAACGGGTGCGGTCCATTGTTCTTTGCCGTCCTCAAGCCTCAAGGCGTAGAAGCATTGGTCGTATTTGTTCTTCTTGAAGTATTCGATGATGCCGTTCTGCTCGGCTTTTCTGCGTCGAGGCGTCGGATGCATAATCAGGTCGTTCCATTTGTCCAGCAATACCTTGTCTTCGTCGGTCTTAGGCAGCGCCAACTGAATCTTTTTAAGCACGTCCCCGTCGCGTCCGAGGACCGTATGGAACGAATCGGCCGGGTTGGTGCGGACTATCGCAAGCCCTTGCCAGATCGTTGGGCCTTGGTCTCTCGTGGAAAGCCCCTCCAGCTTAGCTGACTTCCAGAGGAGCTTGCCTTCTGGACTCACGCAATAGACGTGCATATCCTCGGACCCGAATATGATCTTGTCTCCGGAAGGAGAAAGTGACGCGGGCTTCAGTATCATTCCACCGGTTTTCAAGGTCCAGAGCGGCTCGCCCGTTCTGGCGGATATCGCGTGGAAGACTCCCGCTCTATCGCCGAAATAAACGCTCCGGCCGTCGCAAGCTGGCGAGACCCATATCCCCGCCCCTGCGTCATATTTCCAGATAAGTGATCCATCCCTTGCGTCCACACAATACAGGTGGCCCGTGGCAAATCCTTCGTCGGCGCCGAAGTACAGCCGGCCCTTTTCATAACAGGGCGACGCCCCGATGGGGCCTTCCGCCGTGAACTTCCATATGGTCTCGCCATTGGTGACGTCGAGGGCGTACATATGACCCGCGAATGTCCCGACAAAACACTTGCTCCCGGCCACGATCGCTTCGACACGAGTCGCAATCATCTCATCGTGGAAGTCCCGGTACCATTTCCTCTCGTACGGCCCGCGGACCACTTCATTCGTGTAGCCGCTTCGTTGATAATCGTGATGTAGTGTCACCCACTCCGACGCAGAGACTGGCTGTCCGGTCAGAGGGAACACGAAGAACGCGAATATGCTCATCCAGTATTTGAACATGACTACCCCCTGTCCGGTCCTGATGCGCTGCCGCCCCTTCTGAGAGCATCATGCCCGAATTTCCCTCGAATCGCATCGAACGCCCTATCCAGTCTTTTCTGCCTTTCCTGCTCAGGCTCCTCAAAAAGTTGTCGCTGACCCGTACCGGCTCTCTGCAAACCCGATACGCCGAAACCCAGAAGTCTCAGCGCGCCCGCCGACTTCCTGTGCCATTGCGAAAAGACCTTTCTCGCCTGCTCCCACAACGTCTCAGTAACGCTTGTGGGCTGATCGAAGGTGTTGCTCCTGGTCACTGTTCGGAAATCACCATATCGCAGCTTCAGCGTTATTGTCCTCGCCTCCAGGTCATTCAACCTCAGCCTTTGTCCGACGTCTTCGACCTGATGCAGCAGAACATCGAGGAGGACGTTCCTGTCGGCTATATCCGTAGCGAAAGTCTGTTCGCTGGAAATGCTCTTGGCCTCTCGATCGGATTCCACCGGCCTATCGTCTACGCCTTGGGCCAGCCGGAGCACATGGGATGTCTGATCGCTGAACAGACTGCGAAGGATTTCTACAGGAGTTTCTCGAAGCTGCCGTATCGTATCTATTCCTTCGGATATCAGGGCCTTCTCCGTGACCTTTCCCACACCCCAGATGCGTGAGACCGGCAGCGGATCGAGAATCTGCTGTTTGTTCTCTTCGGTAATCACCACAAACCCATCCGGCTTATCCAGGTCGGAAGCAAGCTTCGCCAGAAACTTGCTCGGCGCGATTCCTACCGAAGCCACCAGGCCCAACTGCTCCCTGATTTGGTCTTTGATGGCTTTGCCGATCTTCTCGGCACTGCCGAACAATCGCAGGCTACCAGTGACATCCAGAAAGGCTTCATCGAGAGAGATCGGCTCGATCTGAGGTGTAAATCGCCGGAATATGTCATGTATCCGCCGTGAAAGCTCAGCGTATCGTCTCATTCGAACCGGCAGCACGATCGCATGGGGGCACAGTCGGACGGCTTGCGACATGGGCATGGCACTGTGAACACCGAATTTGCGAGCTTCATACGATGCGGCGCTGACGACGCCTCTTCCCTTGGGATCGCCGCCAACGATGACGGCCTTGCCCATCAAATCGGGATTGTCAAGCTGCTCCACCGAGGCGTAAAAGGCATCCATGTCCACGTGAATGATTTGACGGGTCTCAGACATTGCTGTTACAACCTGGCTCCCCGAGATCGGACCGTTCTTCGCGGCATTTCCGATCCCCTTGCCGTCGGCACTATCGCACAGGCTGCCCGGCTAAGG
>JARRQQ010000363.1:0-5023 GCA_037381725.1 Sedimentisphaerales bacterium | reverse complement strand
CACGACCGCCAGAATGCCCATCAGCAGGCCCAGGACGAAGATTTGCCAGGGGTACTCGAAGATGCTCACGCCCGTCGTGAGGGACTGGCTCAGCCGCCAGAATTCGGGCGTCGTCATTCTCTGGAAATCGAACGCCCAGAAGACGCCGGTGGTGATCTTTGACCAGAACAGACAGCTCAGACCGAAAGCCGCGACGGCCCCGAGCCAGCATCTTTGAACGTTTTTGTGGCTGTAGTGCAGGGTCGGACCGACGGCCATAAAGGACTTCGAGACCGCAATCGGCGTCTTTTCCGTCTCTTTGTTATCCATGACCTTTTCCTCGTCATGCGTTGTGCGTCGTGCGTATTGCGTCAATGTCAGTACGCAATACGCAATACGACATACGCAATGCGAGTCCGTTTATGTCCCTTCGCCGCTGCTGGCCAGATAAGCAATCTGCTCGGGCGTCAGCTTGTCGATGCTGATCGACATGGACTTGAGCTTGAGCTTGCTTACCTTCTGCTCGATCTCTGTCGGGACATCGTGGACGGCAACGGAAAACGTCCCCTGTTTCTTTACAACGTGCTCGACCTGGAGCGCCTGGGTTGCAAAGCTCATGTCCATCACGCTGGCGGGATGGCCCTCGGCGGCGGCGAGGTTAATGAGCCGGCCCTGGCCGAGAAGGAAGATGCGCTTGTTGTTCTTGAGCAGATACTCGTCCACGTGATTGCGCACGTTACGGGTAACCTTCTTGCTGAGCTTCTTCAGGGCGGGTATGTCTATTTCGACATCGAAATGCCCGCTGTTGGCGACGGCCGCCCGGTCCTTCATGACGCGGAAGTGCTCGGCCCGGATGACGCCTTTGTCGCCCGTCAACGTGACGAACAATTCGCCAACCTTGGCCGCCTCCGCCATTGGCATGACCTGGAAGCCGTCCATGGCCGCTTCGAGCGCCTTGACGGCGTCCACCTCGGTGACGATGACGATGGCTCCCATTCCACGGGACCGCATGGCAAAGCCGCGGCCGCACCAGCCGTAGCCGGCAACGACAACCTTTTTACCGGCCATGAGAAAATCGGTGGCCCGGATGACGCCATCGACGGTCGATTGGCCCGTCCCATAGCGGTTGTCGAACAGATGTTTGGTGGCTGCGTCGTTGACGGCGATGACGGGGAACTTCAGCTTGCCCTCGTTCGCCATCGCGCGAAGGCGGATCACTCCGGTCGTGGTTTCCTCCATGCTCGCAACGATCCGGCCGGCGTCTTTCGTTCTTCGTGTATGCAGTTCATTGACCAAATCGGCGCCGTCGTCGAGGGTCACGACGGGCTTGTGGTCGATGGCGGCGTTGATGTGCTTGTAGTACGTCGTGCGGTTCTCGGCGCGAATGGAGAAGGTCGCTATCTTGAAGTCCTTGACGAGCGAGGCGGCCACGTCGTCCTGGGTGCTCAGCGGATTCGACGCGCACAGAACCACGTTGGCGCCGCCGGCCTTGAGCGTTCGGGCCAAGTTGCCCGTCTCGGCCGTAATGTGCAAACAAGCGGAGACGTTGATTCCCTTCAAAGGTTTCTCCTTGGCAAACCGCTCGCGGATGTCCGCCAGAACCGGCATGTCGTGATCGGCCCAGAGAATCCGTTTCTTCCCGCCGGACGCCAACGACAAGTCAGCTACGTCGTACTTCATGTATCGACCCTTTCAAGAGTAAAATCGAATATGGAAAGCCGCATTATACCTTCGGCCTATCTTCCCTTCAATGCTCTATTTGCAGAAAATGCCGTTCGTTAGATCGTTCGTCATCCGTCCTTGTATGTGAGGTGCGAGACGTGCGGCCACGCTGGTCGGGCATGATGACGTTGTACCAACATGAGGTTTTGCACTTGATATCTCAGAGTTGCGAGTTAATATGGAAGAAGCAATGGGGGCTTCTTGCAAGGGGAGAAACGGTCTGTTTCCCGCTGGAGGGGCGCGGGCGAAGCCTGACTTTTATATAGACCGCACAGGTATCATTGGCCTTAATTCGAGACGGATAGAATATGGAGAGGCTTAGCATTTTCATTGGCATGATAGTCTTCGGCTGGATCGGATGGTGGATAGGATCCAAAATTGGTGGATTCATGATTGCCTTTTGGATTAGCAGCCTCGGCAGTATTATCGGAATCTACGTCGGCTGGCGTATCAACCGTGATTACCTGAGCTGAAGCTTTGCTGAATGGTTCTCGCCGCGTGTCATTCCTCCGCACGACACCTCAGGTGGAGCGCAGCCGAGGAATGTGTTGAAACAGTTCCGCGAAGCGGTTCCTTATTCCCCAGCCAAGGTCTTGTTAGAACTCCTTAGTCTTATAAAGATGTACGTCCCACGCCTGGAAGTCATCTTTGAAGGCGCCGTTCTCTACATCGATGGTCCGATCCTCGCCGATGACTTCCACCGCCTTCGCGTTTTCAGAGCGTTGCAGAGTGAACGTCGCGGTTGTCTTGTCGCCTCGCATTGCGACGGCGAAAACGTAGGTGGTGCCGTTGTGCTTTTTGACCATCGTTGCGATAGGGACGGATTCGTCATCCGATGACACGCTCACTAAGCCTTCGACGGTCGGGCTGTTCAGGACGGGAGCCAGTCCTATAATTTGGTTGTTGATAGTAGTGACAGCAGCGAGCATCTCAGGATCGCTGAGTAGCGCCGCTTCGTCGAACTTCGGCTGCCATTCGTGCACGAAGTAGATCAAGCCCATCGAGCCGTGAATGATGGACATCCAGACCTCGCACCGGACTTGGTGCGGCGTGGCCTTGGTGTTGGGATTGTTGATCCGGGTACATTCGATGCAGTTCCAGACGGGCTTGTTGCCGCCGGTCCATTTGACTAAGCGCTCGACGCCGTTGGCGACGTACCAGAGCTTGCCGGCGATTTGCGGCTTGTTGTGGACGACGGGATAGATGTCGAACGAGGCGATGTCGCAACCCTTGGCGTACTCGGCGTAGTCCTCCGGGTGGTTGGTCCGCACGCCCCGGCCGTAATAGCCGTCCCAGGCAACGCCCTGACCTAAATTTAGGAGCACCGGACGGGTCGGGTCCTTGGTCACGATCTTATGGTAGTCATCGATGATCTTCTGCGGCAAGATCGGCGGGCCGTAGCCTTTGCCTCTTCCTAACGACTGCGCGTTGTCCGGCTCATCGCCGTGCATCCAGCCTATGATGGTGGGATCGTTTACGTGCTGGAGAGCGAACTCGTTCTGATGGCAGATAACCTTCATGCCGGCGGCCTTCAGCTCGGCAAGCTGCTCTTCCGTCGGACCTCTCCAAAGCCCGACGTAGGTGTTAATGCCGGCTTGCCGATACTTCTCGGCGTTTCTGGGATTTTGCAGCCAGACCGCTATCGGAAAGAAATCCGCGTCCTTTGATGGCCCGTGCTCCCACTTCGCGTAAGGGTTTGCGGAAGCGTCCGGCCCCGCGGCGTTGCCAATGACAAAGGCAAGAACGAGAAAGTACGTTCTGACAGTCATATCTTCAATCTCCACGTGATCGTCAACATTCAGAAAAGAGACGCCTGATGCGAGTAAGACCGTAGCAGAAATGCTGGGAAAGGGCAAGAGTAATGTAGAGCGTACGAGATTCGCACGCATCGAAAATTTGTCTGTTGGGGCTTGATTAAGGCGGTTATCAATATTAAAATGACAAGCTTTGCCTAGAAGAGGGCTTCTCGGCACAACGCCTTAATTGATTCGTCTCGGCGGGCGCCGAGGCCGCAGCAAGAAAGGAGCACAACCATGCAAAGGCCCATCTCAACGCTGATAAGCTGGATCCTCCTGCCCATCCTCTCGTTTTGCCTGTTGTCGCTTTCCTCGGCGGCGTACGGCAAACCCCTGGCGACCATCACCGTCGAGGCGGGTGATTACGGGCGGGTCGATACGCCTGTGTCGCTCGACCTGACCGGCGTACCATTGGGCTTTCCGGGGGACGCGATTCACCTGGTCGAGGTGAAAGGCTCGCAGCGAAGCGAGGTTCCGGTGCAGCTCGAAGCGGGCAGCCCGCCCAGACTCTGGTGGGTGGTCTCAGGTACGACCGAGCCGGGAACTACACGCACGTACGAGCTTCTGGAAGGCGCCGGGCCCATGACGCCCGAAGTGACGACCAAGCTGGACGACAAGGTTTTGGAGATCGACAATAACGGCACGAAGGTGCTGGACTACAACCACGCCGTAGTGCCTCCGCCTCCGCTTGCGCAAATGGGTCAGAAGTATGCCAAGACGCGCGACCTGTACTATCGAAGCGGCTTCATTCATCCTTTGTGGTCGCCTTCGGGATCGGTGCTGACGAATATCCATCCGCCGGACCATTACCATCACCTTGGCATCTGGATGCCCTGGACGCACACGCAATTCGAGGGCAAGCGGGTGGATTTCTGGAACCTCGGGGACGGGCTGGGGACGGTGCGGTTCAACAGGTTTGTCTCGAGGACGAGCGGCCCGGTTTACGGGGGCTTCCAGGCCGTGCAAGATCACGTCGCGCTCAAGACAGCCACCGGCGAGAAGCTGGTTCTCAAAGAAGTCTGGGACGTGCGGGTCTACGACGTCGGCGGGCCTGAGAAGGGCTACTGGCTTTGGGATTTTGTCTCGACCCAGCGCTGCGTGGCGGATAGTCCGTTGATACTCGAGCAGTATCGCTACGGCGGCCTCGGCTACCGCGCGACCGCCGACTGGAAGGGCGATACGGCGGCTTATCTGACCAGCCAGGGCAGAACGCGCAAGGACGGCCACGCCACGCGCGCCCGATGGTGTGACACGTCCGGTGTCTCCGACGGAAAGTGGAAGGGCATAACGTTTTTCAGCAATCCACGGAACCTTCGACATCCGGAGTCGATGCGGATTTGGCCCGGGTACGACCAGGAGGTATTCTTCAACTGGGCTCCGGAGCAGCTCGGTGAGTTCGAGATGAAACCGGGGGAGGATCACGTGTTCCGGTATCGCCAATACGTGCACGAGGGCAAGGTGGACGTTGCGAAGACCGAAGAGCTTTGGAACGACTATGCCCATCCGCCCAAGATCGACATTGAAAC
>JARRQQ010000362.1:0-8619 GCA_037381725.1 Sedimentisphaerales bacterium | reverse complement strand
CTCCGCGCCACACAACCTGGCGTCATTGGCGCCTCCCTGCCTGTACGGACCGCACGTTGCTGTGGGCGACAGCTCTTTTATGGCGCATCATGGCGTCGCCTCGGCGGATTCAACCACGGGAGCACAGAGATTCTCCTTCATCAGCCGCCCCATCTTGAATTTCACCGTTCGTTTTGCGGGGACCTCGACGCGTTCGAGAGTCTTTGGATTCTGGGCCACTCGCGCCGCTCTGGTCCTCGTTTCAAAGACGCCAAAATCTCGGAATTCCAGACGATTATCGTCACAGAGCTCGGCCGTTATTTCGTCAAGGAACGTCTGGATGATGCTTTTGACAGTCACTCTCTTGGCTTGTGTACGCTCTGCAATCCGGTCGATCAGTTCTTTCTTCGTGATTGTCGCCATAGACTACCTCGTTTCAGGAAAGAGAAAAGGAACCTGGATTCTGTTTACCTTGAGACAAGCTGACGCATAACGAATCGACTCTTGTTTTGTTTGCCAACAGCTCATCACACACCTCGGCATACCTTTGCCCAACAAAGATAGCCACTCCCTCGGTGCTCTGCGGGATCAGAACGTTACCAGTCACCACAAAGCCACCAGCAAAGCACAGATTTCAAAGCACTGCAACTTACTATACAGCAAAGACTTCTAAGCGGCAAGCACTTTTGAACAAAAATTATGCGAATCTGGCAAAAATTTCGATGGAAGGTCCGGACGCCGAAACATCGGCTGCGCGCTGCGTGTTTCCGCCGCAAAAATGCCCGCGATTGAATTAGTTTGTTGACCTATGGTGCAACTGCGGGCATAATCGCCCTTCTCGATTGCTTCCTGTAACATGGGGCGCAGTATTTACCGTAAAGCAGGACTGGTGCTTATGTCGGCCGAAAAGACTGAAAAGAAAGGTTCCGGCGGGCGCCCTGAGAAGAAAGACAGGGCGGCCGAGGTGGCCAACACGTTCGAATGGCTAATTACCGCCTTCATACTGGCCTTTGTTTTCAGGGCCTTCGTGATGGAGGCGTTTCGCATCCCTACCGGCAGCATGGCGGACACCCTCAACGGGGCTCATTTCCGACTGGCCTGCCAGGAATGCGGCTTCAGATACTCGTATGGTTTCGTACCGCGTGAGTTCGGTTTGCCGGAAGATACGGTCCCCTCGCTGGACGCTCCATTGCCCATTACCCGCTGCCCGAGTTGTGGCCGGTACCCCCCGCGATTGCGGTGCCGCCGATGCGGGCAGACGTACGACACCCGCTCATTGATGAACAAAAACGGATTTCGCCGGAACCGCGCCTCGCCCGACGAGGTCCCGATGTTTCCCTCGCGCTGTCCGAGGTGCAACGGTGAGCTCATGAGCGATGAGCTTATGCCGGTGGCAAACGGCGACCGCATTCTCGTGCTCAAGTGCATTTACCAATTTTTCCAACCTAAGCGGTGGGACGTCGTCGTCTTCAAGAATCCGCCCGAGCCTACGGTTAACTACATCAAACGCTTGATCGCCCGGCCCGGCGAGAAGGTGCAGATCGTCGACGGCGATATTTACATCAACGACCAGATCGCTCGCAAGCCGCCCAAGGTTCAAAACGAGCTCTGGATGCCGGTTTACAACAATGACTATCAGCCCGTCCGCCCGGAACGAGGCGCTTTCAAGAACGGCGCTTGGCGCCAGCCGTTCCGGAACGTAGGTGATTCGCAATGGATCACGACGGACAATGAGGACCCGACCGAGTTTAGGCTCGACAGCCCCCTCGACCAAGTCAATTCGCTCTTCTATGACACGACCATCGGGAACAGCTTCCGGACGACCTATGCCTACAACGACGTGAACTTCTACGGGAACATGCCGTATTGCAGCGACTTGATGGTGCGCTTCCATTGCCTTGCCACAAGCCCGAAGGGAAGCGTCGGGATCGCTCTAACCGGACACAAAACGATCTATCGCGCGACGGTCGATTTTGACTCCGGGACTCTGGTTGTCACGAAGCAGGAAGAGAACGCAGAACCGGTCGAGCTGGGTCGCGCGCCGGTCGAACAACCTGCTGCGGACAAGTCGGTCTTCGTTAACTTCGCCCACGTTGATCGTGAGCTGGTCTTCGAGTACAACGGGACGAAGTGGACGCACGATTTGGGGCGCGGCTTACCGCCCGTCGGGTATGCGCGAGAAGACGCGGAGCCTCGGGTGGAGATCTTCGGCTCAGGCTCGTTAACCCTCTCGCATGTCGCCATCTTCCGAGATACCTACTATACCGAGATGCGATACGGTAATAGCGGTGAATACGGCAGAGCAACGAAAGAGCCTTTTGTGCTCGACAAGGACCAGTTCTTCGTGCTCGGTGACAACAGCCCCAACAGCGAAGACTGCCGGTGGTGGGAGCGGCCCGGCCTCGCCAACGCGGGACTGCCCGAGTACCGCACGGGTATCGTTCCGCGAGACTATCTTGTCGGCAAGGCGATGTTCGTCTATTGGCCCAGCGGATTCAAACCCTTTGCAAGATTCCCGTTCGGCATTATTCCCAACATCGGACGGGTGCGTTTCATCTACGGCGGTTCAAACCACGAGCCGTGATGGCTGAGAATCTCCGGCCGCACAGTTCGCACCTGCATCTTCGGCGCAGGAATCCGGCACTAACCGCCGAATTCCAAGCCCCCTTCTACAACCCTTATGGTCGCGGCTGCGTTTGGGCCATTGCGTAGACAGTCTGCGTATCGCTCAGCACGTCGCTGAGTGTCAGTTGGGCCAGGACTTCTTCTCTATCCGCGGATACGATCTGAAGGATTCTCCCTCCTTCCGCCTGATATTTCGCACAGAAGTCCTTCCAGGATTCGACGTACCTCTGATAGACGAGCATCCTGGTTTTCCCCTGCTGGTCCAGGGCCTCGATCTGGGCCGGGTCCCAGAATGAAATGACCGTCCGGCCGTCACCGAGAGTGAAGTCGGCGCTAAGGACCTTGCCCTCCATGCTCAGCAACCTGTTCATCCTGAAATCAACTCCGTTTTCCTTGAGGTAGGTGACAATGGCTTCCTTGCCATCGCTTCGGTTGGCCAGGCGCTGCTGTTTTCTTGCCTGTGCCAACCGGTGGAGTTGCTCTCGACGGGCCTTGACCTTTGCCAGGTAGTCCTTTCTCGCTTGTATGGGATCGGGGCTCTTGTCGCCGGAATCGTCGTCGGCGCAGTAGCCGCCGTAACCTCCGTATAGCGGGCTTCCGTAAACGTTTCGCCTGCCGGGGTAATAGTAAACCGAGTTGATGGAACAGGCGTACGCGTTGACCAGGCCGGAAGGATGATTGATCCCGTGAGCGTAGGGCGAATAGTGAACCCAATAGGGAACCAAACCGTCATTGTAGTAGGAGTGAGCATACGGACTATAGACGAGATCGTTTGGGACCAGGCGGTGCGCGACGAATGACCACCGAACGTCAGGGCGGTAGGGACCGTGATAGTAACCGTTGCCTTTTGTCATGCCGGCCAGGGCCAGTGACAACGCGATTGCGAAGATTGAAGTCCTTTTCATTTTGTTCTCCTTTCCATTTGAAAATCTCAGTACTCAATCTTTGTTCTCGTCGTTACCTCCTTTCATTCAGGAACGTCGGCATTCACCACTGCGGCCTGAAGCGAGCCACCCGGCCAGGCCATACCATCGCGCCAACCGTTACTCTCCTTAAAAACGGACATCTTAAATTCCTGTTAAGCTCAATCCACAAGTCAGCAGACTTTGCGCGGGCGAAGAGAATAAAAGCAGGTCACTTTCCTCCACACCCGTCACATCCTTTTTCATCGACCCTCTGCGAAATGATACCCGCACACTACCGGCAAGGTTCGGGCAAATCAAGAGAATAATCAGAATGTGCGGGAATTTGTTTCGAATGGAACAGCGAGCCTGTCTCAACACGTGGCTGATCCTATTTAGCCGCCGCCGACCGGGCGCAAACCTGATGCCGACCCGGCAGACACATCGTTGCTTTTCGGTGCCAGATTCGTTATCTTAGTAGGGTCTCGCCCGGGAGCCATTTTTCGGGATCGGGATTGTTTTCGACACGAGTTGAATGAGGAGACGGGTTATGTATCGACGACCTACTGCTCTTGTGATCGCGTTTGTCGCGTTGTTCGTCGCTGAAAGCGCGGTATCCATGCCAGCCTTTCCCGGCGCCGAAGGATTTGGCGCCGAGGCGATTGGGGGCCGGGGAGGCCAGGTTCTCTTTGTGACGAATCTTAACGATAGCGGGCCGGGCAGCCTGCGCGCCGCCGTGCAAACGGACAGACCCAGAACGGTGATTTTCCGCGTGTCCGGCACGATCGCCCTGAAATCAACGTTGGCCATCAAGAAGCCGTATATCACCATAGTGGGCCAGACGGCGCCCGGCGACGGGATATGCCTGAAGGACCATGCCCTCGCTATCGCCGCCGACCAGGTCATCGTCCGTTACCTTCGTTGCCGGCCGGCTGACAACGCCAACGCCGAGGGCGACGCCCTGTCGATCTCATCAGGCAAGAACATCATCGTTGACCACTGTTCGACGAGCTGGTCCGTCGATGAGACCCTGTCGGCCTCGACGGGCGGCCAATTGGGCAACGTCACCGTCCAGTGGTGCATCATTTCCGAAAGCCTGAACAATTCGATGCATCACAAAGGCGCTCACGGGTACGGCTCGCTGATCCGGGGCGGCTGGGGCAATGGATATACGTTCCACCATAATCTCTACGCCCATCACCACAACCGGCTTCCCCGCCCGGGCAATTACAATGACCGTACCCGGGACCCGGACGGCTTCATCTTCGATTTCAGGAACAACGTGGTCTACAACTGGGGCGGTGCGTCGGCGGGGTACAATGCGGACGGCTCGAACGGAACAAACAGCATCACCAAAATGAACTTCGTCGGCAACTACTACAAAGCCGGCGTCAATTCAGCGGGTAATCTTGCCTTTTCAGAAAGCACCCCGTCCGCCAGCGCTTATTTCTACGGCAACTTCATGAATGGCAAGTACCCCGATGACCCGTGGTCCCTCGTGACTTTCGGCAGACTCTCGTCCGACGAGATAGAGGCTTACAAGCTGTCGAGTCCGGTACCCGTTCCACTGGTCCAGACGGAGGATGCCATCACCGCGTACGAGCGCGTTCTGGCAAATGCGGGCGCCGTGCTTCCAAAGCGCGACACCGTCGATACCCGCATTGTGGACGAGGTCCGCAGCGGGACGGGAAAGATTATCGACGACGAGCAGCAAGTGGGCGGCTGGCCCGACTTGAGATCCGCCGAGCCGCCCGCAGACTCCGACCGGGACGGTATGCCCGATCAGTGGGAGAGACAACACGGACTCGATCCCGACGATCCCGCTGATGGAAAGGCGGACGCGAACGGGGATGGCTATACGAATCTCGAAGAGTATTTGAATGCTCTCGACTGACAAGGAGGCCTCCGATGGCAAAAGGTCTCGCTATGGCTTATCACAATCTTTCCACGATGCTCGATGCCGGCGTCCCGCTGCTGCGCTCACTTAACACCATTGCTTCGGGCCTGGAGTCACGAAAGCAAAAGGCTTTTCTTGCCCTGGCCGACGGCGTTTCACAAGGCAATCCGCTCTCGGAAACGATGGGCCGGATTCCCAAACTGTTCGGCCCGCTGGACGTAATGCTCATCGAGGCCGCTGAGACCTCCGGCAGTCTGCCTGAGTTACTGGGGTTGCTGTCCGAATGGCATGAATCGTCCCGGCGGCTTGTCAGGAAATTGTGGTCGGGGATGATCTATCCCATTCTCATTCTGACCATCGCCGCGTTCGTTGCGCCGATCCCAAGTTTCATCCTGGCTGAATCGACGTTCCAATCGTATCTGCTCGATGTCGCGAGAATCCTCATGCTGTTTTGGGTTCCGGCGGCGATCATTATCCTGATCGTTCGCTTGACGCCCAAGACCGGCTTGCTTCGCAGACTGCTGGACCGGATCGTGCTGCGCATTCCCGGTCTGGGCAAAGCGATGTACACACTGGCGATCAGCCGCTATTGCTGGGTCTTCCACATGCTCTGCAAGGCGGGCGTGCCAGCCTCGGAATGTGCCGGCATGGCCGTCTCGGCGACGGGCAACGCCGTGGTCGCCAACTTGTTCCGACCGGGCGCCGAAAAAGTCAAAGCCGGCGAACCTGTCTGCGAAGGATTCTCCCCGAAACTGCCCAGGGAGATGGTGGAGCTGTGGAGGGTCGGCGAGGAAACGGGAACGCTCGACGATATGACGAAGCGCCTGGCCAGGAGCAACGCCGAAGCGACGGAATTCTGGCTCGGTGAATTTGCCCGCTGGTTCCCACGATTCGTGTACTTGTTGGTATGCTTGCTGTTGATCCGCATGATATTCGTGCAGTTCCGCCAGATAATGTCAATGTCCGGCCTGAATGGGCTCAACTAAAGATATGTAACCGTAGAAAAAATTTGCGCGTGCAAAAAATCGCCAAGGGACGACTTGCACACCCTATCGAACTCTTGAGAATAAGTAGAAAGGAGATCAACGATGCCTTATCGCGTTCAACGCCTGTTTGTGTTCGCGGGGTTTGTCACTCTGGCCTTGCTGTTCGGAGCCTTGTCTGCTGCTCCCGTCCTCGGCGGCTCCCCTGCGCCGGCTCAAAAGCCGTTGGTGAGCGTAGCCGACGTCAATGTCGGGGAATCTCAGATAGTCACACTTTGCGATGGCTCGAAGGCAACGGTCAAATTGCTTGATTTGAAAGAGACGCGGGACGACGTTTGCCACGCCGTTCGGCGGGCGACGGTAACGGTCGAAGTCAACGGACAGACCGTCTCCCTCGTTTCTTCGACATATCATTTGCCCATCGCGGTCGCCGGGGTGCAGATCGACTGCCCGGTCACTAAAGGTTATCGGCAAAACAGTAGCAAGCACAACGCGTGGGGTCTGGTCAAGGACGCCCGGCTGCGGCTCTGGCCCGCCGGCTCGCCATGGATAAAGCCGGGCACGTTCCTCTATCCGGCTAAGGAACGCTGGTTCACTACTGATACGCAGATGGCCAATGTGCCCGTCTTTGTGGATGGCGGCGACGTCCCGGGCGACAGAAACATCTACTATCACTACGGTCTCGACTTCGGCGGCACCGAGAAGATGGTCAAGGTGGTAGCCGCCACTGACGGATTAGTCGTGTCCGCGGGGACCAAGAGGCTACCTGGTTACGAGGATTCTCCCGCTTCGCCGCGCTACGACGTGGTCTACGTCAAGGATGCGCGGGGCTGGTTCTATCGTTACAGCCATCTGTACAAAATCAACGATTCCATCAAGCCGGGAAGCCGCGTCAAGATGGGCCAGAAGATCGGGATTCTGGGCAAAGAAGGCGGAAGCGGCGGCTGGTCCCATCTGCATTTCGACATAACCGCCCGCCAGCCGTCGGGCATGTGGGGTATCCAGAACGGCTACGCCTTTATCTGGGAGGCCAATCAGCGCGAAAATAAACCCAATATCATCGCCGTGGCGCGGCCTCACGTGCTCGCCTGGACGGGTGAAACGGTCATGCTCGACGCGACACGCTCCTGGAGCCGATGCGGGACTATTGAGAAATTCGAGTGGACGTTCTGCGACGGCGGCACCGCCACCGGCGCGAAAGTACGGCGTAGCTACAACAAAGCGGGAGAATACAACGAAATCGTGAAAGTTACCGATGCCGCCGGCAACGTCGACTACGACTTCGCCGTCGTCCAGATCATCGATAAGGAGCATCCCGACCGACTGCCGCCCACAATCCATGCGGCTTTCTATCCGACCCGCGGTATCGAGCCCGGCGACGAGATTACCTTCAAGGTGCGTACCTTCCGCACCCAGCACGGCAGCGAGGTATGGGACTTCGGCGACGGTAGCCCGAAAGTCACCGTTCACTCGGATGGCAACGCCAACGTGCACGATCCGAACGGCTACGCCGTCACCGCGCACCGATACTCGAAACCGGGCGTCTACATTGCAACAGTCAGGCGACAGAACGAGTACGGCCAGGACGCAATCACTCACCTGCATATCGCGGTCAACTCCCCGATCAATATCACGAAGACTGAGCAGGGCTTCGATATCGCGGAGGGGGACACGAAGATCATGTCGTACCAGCGCCTGCACAAATCCCTGAACGACAAATACAAGCGGGCCAATTACATCCATCCGTTCTACGGCCTCGACGGTGAAATCTTGACGGAGGATTTCCCGCCGGACCATCCGCATCATCGCGGCATCTTCTGGGGCTGGCACCAAGTTTGGCTCGGCGACAAAAAGCTCGGCGACTCCTGGGCCGCGAGCGATTTCTTCTGGGACGTTTACGACGCGAAGGTTCTCACGATAGATTCCAAATCGCGCGCTCTACAGGTCGGCGTGCTCTGGAAGTCGCCGCTCTATACCGACGCCGGAGGACAGATGAAGCCTCTTGTGAAAGAGACGACGATCATCCGCGTCTTTCCCGAGGAGGCAAACGTCCGCAAGGTGGATTTCCAGATCAGCCTGCTCGCTCTGGAAGATAACATGCGTCTGGGCGGCTCCGAGGACGCAAAGGGCTACGGCGGGTTCACGACGCGAATACCATTGCCGGACGGCCTTGCGTTCATGGGCACGAACGGTCCCGTCGAACCGAAGAACTTGTCCGTCGAAGGCGGCCCGT
>JARRQQ010000361.1:8567-14749 GCA_037381725.1 Sedimentisphaerales bacterium | reverse complement strand
CCTACCAACACAAGTTCCAATGGATAAAGAAACGCATGTCCGAAGGATTGAAGGTAAAGATGCTTAGTACACCAGACGATGGTCTTGTAGGGTATATCGAGTACGTACCAGGTGAACGTGCATGGAGGGCCGTGAACTCTGAGGGTTACATGTTCATTCACTGCATATACATCCAGTGGAAGAGGTGTAAGGGCAGAGGTTATGGCACACTCCTTATTGAGGAATGTGTGAAGGACGCCAGGAAGGCAAATACCAATGGTGTGGCAGTTGTAACACGCGAGGGTACCTGGATGGCCGGCAAGGAGTTGTTCCTTAAGAACGGGTTCGAGGAGGTTGAGAAGGCACTTCCGGATTTTTCCCTGCTTGTGAAGAAATTTAAGAAATCTGCTCCAACACCGAGCTTTAAGGGCCAATGGGATAAGAAGCGAAAGAAATTCGGTAAGGGCCTTACGATTATAACCTCCGGCCAATGCCCCCATAATGTGACAATGGTTAACGACATTGTTAAGATTGCGAAAGACAGATACGGAATAGAACCAAAAATAGTAGAGTATAGAAGTTACAGGCAGGCCCAGAACGCACCGTGGCCTTATGCCGTAGCCGGCCTGCTGTACGATGGCAAACTTGTTGCTGACCATACCATAAGCGGCACAAGATTTCGGCTCATCATGGAGAAAGAGATAGGAATACATGCCAGGAAGCATCCGGGAGGTCGAGGGTGATAAGGCCATCGTGAGGATCGAGCATACCGGGGTACGCGTGGTGCGATGCATCGTGCTCTACGTGATTGCTCTTTACAGACGGTTTGCGTCTGTTTAACACCAGTTCAGGTGGTCGCGGGGGGCGAGGCGGTGCATGAAGAGGCTTTTATTCGCCTCCTCGTCGTTGGTGATCTTCATATTTTTCGAATCCCACAACAACGTCCGGCCAGGATGTAATAGTGCAATGTCACCTAAGACGATGATCTCGGATAAGGGGCCCGCGTATTCAAAATTGGACATCGCTTTGTCCTCGCCTTTACAGGCCAACGTCCAGTTGTCGAAATGCGTTCGGCCCTTACAGCGGAACGCGACCTGGGGCGGCCTGGGTGTTTCTTTCATGACGCTCTCCGGTATGATTCTTGCGCCCTGACTGTGGCTTCCCGCCATGATCGAGGCGTGCTCGCCAACCATGACCGAGCCGCTCGTGATTTCTCTGCGCCCAGGCTCCAGGTGCTTGGGGCGCGGAAATTCAATGTCCTCGCCCAGGTAGTATCTCAATGTCACCGGGGGTTTCTCGCCTCGCGCGCCGAATCCCCATGTAATAACGCCCGATCGCGGGAGTGAGCCGGGATAAGCGGGCGTATTGACTTCCGCCCGGACGCTCAAAGGTATCCGAAGATCCAGCGCGTAATAGGCCGGGTCGAAGATGTGGGCCGCCATGTCACCGACGGCGCCGCTGAAGTGGCTGTAGCGTATCCATTCGCGATTCATGTAGCTCGTGCTGAACGGAATCTCCTCGGCTCGGTTCAGATACAGATTCCAATCCAGCGTCTCAGGCACGGTGCAGCCCGTCACGATGGGTTTGTCGATCCAGTAATTCTTCCTCGAATAGGCGTTGACTTCGCGGATGGGTCCGATCGTTCCGGCCACGCCCCAGTCCCTCAGCATGGCCGAGCTCGCGCCCGAATGGCCCTGGTTGCCCATCTGTGTGACCACGTTCTTGTGCTTTCGGGCCTCTTCCGTTAGAAGGCGCACTTCGTTCACCGTATGACAGAGCGGCTTCTGGCAATAGACGTGCTTGCCTCGTCGGATAGCCGCGACGGAAGCGGCATAATGAGCATGTTCGGGCGTCGCAATCAGGACGGCGTCGATCTGTTTGCCGATTTTGTCGAACATCACGCGGTAGTCCGTCCAGAGCTTAATCCCGTGCAGGTTTTTGCGATTCCGGATTTGCTTCTTGTGCCATGCCTGATCCACGTCGCACAAGGCGATCACGTTGTTGGTCCTCGCAAGATATTCGGCGTTGCTCGAACCCTGCTGGCCGACGCCGATACAGGCGATGTTGAGCTTGCTGTTCGGTGACGGACCGGCTTCGAGAATGTTGAACGGAACTACACCGACCGCCGATGCGGCTAAAGTACGCTTAAGAAAATCGCGGCGTCTCATTGATGTCATGATCGATACCTCCGTTCAACGTTTCAGGTTTTTTAATAAAGCGTTTAAAACATTTTCAAATAGATTATCACGAGACGGGTGCACGAGCAATCTCATTCTACTCCTTTTTCACGCAGTGCATCGTGCAGGATGTTATTGCCGTCGCATTTATAACAGTGGTTTTCAGTGCCGGACGGCACAGAGCTTTTGAGATATATTTCAGCCGCCTGGCGAATAACATCAGCATACCACTGGGCGGTCGGTGCCCTGTGGCCTTCCAGCCGGGAACCCGGATTAGGGGACCATACAAAGGGCACAACATTGGCTCCCGCGCCGGAACAAACTTTTATCGCTTCAAGAAAAGAATCTTTCGGCTCAAGCCCCATCACCAAGACCACATAGACATTCCCTTCGCCGAACGTCCTGCACGCCGTTCGAACAGATGCAAGAAATTCTTCGTGAGAGGTCGTCTCGGACTTGCCCGGACAAATAGCCTTATAAAGCCGCTCGTCCCAGATTTCCATACTAAACCCGATTGCCTGAATCCCCGTATCGAAATATCGTTGGATATCATCTCCCTTGGCGGGAGACGGAAGGATAGTTCCAGGGACCCGGTCGAAACCCGTGTGTTGGCGGATTGAACGGAGAATGTCCGAAACAAGTTCCACTTCTTTCTGCCCGGCCATACAACCCCCTGTGAGCAGGATGTGCTTAACCATCCCTTCCTGCCACGCCGTCCTGGCGACTTCACCTATTTCCCGTGTATCCTTCTTCTTGAGTACCGAATTATAGGTTTGCGATGCAGCAACAAGGTTGCAAAACAGGCATTGCTTGTGATGCCCGAAATGGCTGCAGTAGTTCTGATAGCAGAAGAATAGACAATCTTCCCCACCGATCTGTCCCGTTTGAACCATCTTATGTCCAGGATCCGTGACATTATCATAGAAACCCGGACGTTTAATCCACGAAACAGAACAGATTCTTTGCTGCCCTTGAAACAGCGCCAACCGATCTTCTGCTTTTCTAACTATGTACGGGGATTTCGAATTAAGACGAAACTGCACTACCGTCCCTTCGGGCAGACTAAAGTCGTCCGGCAGCAATTGATGCGTGTGGTTTTCAAAATCCCATCCAAAAAGACCATGGTTTTGCTCTTTGTACGATGTTCCCATGCCCTCAAGGGCCTGAGATTCACAATTTATTCCCTCGACCAGCAAAGAGGCTTTTAGCTCTAACCAATCAACGTCACTCATTAGATACTCCCGTACGTTTACTTTCCTATGGGCAGATCAAACGTTTGCTTTTCGGACTTCAGGACCACAAGAGTTTCAAGCTTGGAGACACCTGCAATTCCGAGCAGTTCATCAATAATAAAATCCCTGTATGCCGAGATATCCGAAGCGACAATCTTCAGCAGATAATCGAATTCTCCGGTAACGTGGTAGCACTCCAGAAAGGCCGATGTCGACCGGGCTGATAACGGCGGCAAACCGCTTGATTGTCCCCTCTCTCCGAAGTCGACTCACTCTCTTCAAGCATGCAGAGGCGGATAGTTTAACCTTATTCGCCAACTCGGAGTTTGGAATTCTCGAATTGGTCTGCAACTGCTTTAGAATTGCCTTGTCCGTCTTGTCTAACACGGGCGTACCTTTCTGCATACTGGCGCTCCTGTCAAAATAATATTTACTTTAATCGGTATATTACAGCATAATATATTGCATATCAATGAAAATTTCGTATATTATACTGTCTTTGAGGCGATATGGGAAATATTATCAAAGGCTTCTTCTGGCCGGGAAGGGGCAATATGACAACAGAGCGTGGCCGCCACGTATTACTTTGCTCCCTCAACCGGGACCGTAGATTCCCTTGCTAATCCCATCTTTGGGGTGTATGGTATCCGCAACGAATTAATATAGTGAATGCTATCCGAAAGATATTCGGCTCGAGGAGATATTATGAACCGACGTGGTTTCTTGAAGACGGTCGGCGCCGGAGCGGCGGCCCTGGCGATTCCGGCGAGCCTGGGTTTGAATCAGCTCGCGAAAGCGGCACAGGGTCAACGGAAGAAGCTGAATTTCGTTTTCTTCCTGATCGACGATCTAGGCTGGGCGGATTTGGGCTGCTACGGCAGCACGTTCTACGAGACGCCGAACATCGACAAGTTGGCAAGCCAGGGGATGCGCTTCACCGATGCGTACGCCGCGTGCCCGGTCTGTTCGCCGACGCGGGCCAGCATCGTCGCGGGCAAGTACCCGGCCAGGCTGGGCATCACCCAGTGGATCGGCGCCTCGGACAAGCCGACGCCTTATCGACACTACCTGCCTCTGGAAGAGGTGACCATCGCGGAGGCCTTGAAGGAAGCGGGCTACGCCACAGGCTTTTTCGGCAAGTGGCACCTGGCCACGAGAGAGCCCGACCGGGCGAAGTACTATCCGGATAAGCAAGGCTTCGACGTTAATATCGGCGGGGACATGTCGGGCGCGCCGCCGACGTACTTCTGGCCCTACAAGAAGGGTAATCGCGAGTTGGAGACGATGCCCCCAGAGGGCCACAAAGGCGAATACCTGACGGACCGGCTGACCGACGAGTCGCTCAAGTTCCTCGACGCGAGCAAGGACAAACCATTCTTGCTTTACCTTTCGCACTACGCGGTGCACGCGCCGATAGAATCGAAGAAGGCGCTGACGGACAAATATAAGGGCAAGGCTGAGAAATTGCCCGAACCCGATGGCCCGCGGTTTGTGCCGGTGTACGGCCGCTACAATACCCGGCTGGTTCAGGATAACCCGGCTTACGCCGGGATGGTCCAGAGTGTGGACGAGAGCGTCGGGCGGGTGATGGCCAGGCTCGATGAATTAGGTGTGGCGGACCACACGGCGGTCATTTTCATGTCGGACAATGGGGGGCTTACAACCGTGCCGCGCCAAGGGCCGACGGCCGTCCAGCCCTTGCGCGCGGGCAAGGGCTGGCTGTACGAAGGGGGAATTCGCGAGCCGATGATTATCAAGTGGCCCGGCGTCGTCAAGGCGGGCAGCACGTGCAGCGAGGTGGTCACCAGCACGGACTTCTATCCGACCATGCTGCAAATGGCCGGCCTGCCATTGAGACCCGAACAGCACGCTGACGGCTTGAGTCTCGTGCCCCTGCTGAAAGGCACAGGCAAGCTGAACCGCAAGGCCATCTACTGGCATTACCCGCACTATCATGGAAGCGGAAATCGGCCGAGCGGCGCGGTGCGGGCGGGCGATTACAAGCTGATCGAATGGTACGAGGACAACAGCGTCGAGTTGTATAACTTGAAAGACGATCTCGGCGAAAAGCACAACTTAGCTGGCCAAATGCCCGAAAAGGCCGCGGAGCTTCGCAACATGCTCCATGCGTGGCGAAAGCAGATGAACGCGAAGATGCCGGAATCGGGCCCGAGGGATGATCTTCAAGTGTGGGAAGATTCGAGATCGGGAGAATAAACAGATAAACTTTTGTGTTCCATGACAAGGAGAACCAGCGTGTACAAGATTGCGGTGATGCCCGGCGACGGGACGGGGCCGGAAGTGACGGCTGAAGCGGTCAAGATATTGAAAACCGCGGCGGAGAAGTTCGATTTCAAGGTGGACCTGACCGAATTCGATTTCGGCGGTGAGAGATATAAGAGGACCGGCGAGACCCTGCCGGACAGCGGCGTCGAGGAGCTTCGCAAGTTCGACGCGATTTTGTTAGGGGCAATCGGGCACCCGGACGTCGCGCCGGGAATTCTCGAAAAAGGCATTCTCCTCAAGGCGCGTTTCGAGCTGGACCAATACATCAACCTGCGCCCCGTCAGGCTCTATCCGGGCGTGGAGACGCCGATCAAAGACAAAGGTCCCGACGAGGTGGACTTCGTCGTCGTTCGCGAGAACACCGGCGACGCCTATACGGGCACGGGCGGCTTCACGATGCGCGGCACGCCACACGAGGTGGCGGTACAGTCGGCGGTGTACAGCCGATTCCAGGTGGACCGCTGTCTCAAGTACGCATTCGAGTACACGAGGAAATACGGCAAGAAGG
>JARRQQ010000361.1:0-8555 GCA_037381725.1 Sedimentisphaerales bacterium | reverse complement strand
GGCAAGAAGGCGCGGGGCAAAAGCGAGAAAAATACGCTGGCCCTGTGCGGCAAAACCAACGTGCTGACGTACATCTACGACCTGTGGGAGCGGGCCTTCCACGAGATGGGCCGGGCCGAGTATCCGGAGATTGCACGGGAGTACTATCACGTGGACGCGACGTGCATGTGGATGGTCAAGAATCCCGAGTGGTTCGACGTGATCGTGACGGGCAACATGTTCGGCGACATCATCACCGACCTGGGCGCGATGGTCCAGGGCGGCATGGGTATCGCCGCCGGCGGGAATATCAATCCCGAGGGCGTCAGCATGTTCGAGCCGATTGGCGGCAGCGCACCGAAATACAGCGGCAAAGGCGTTATCAATCCATTGGCCGCCATCTGCGCGGTGCAAATGATGCTCGAAACGTTGGGCGAGGAAAGTGCGGCGACAAAAGTCGAAGACGCGGTCAAGTTCGTCACCGCCAACAAGCTCAAAAGCCTCCAGGCCGGCCGCATGGGCTACTCAACAAGCGAAGTCGGCGATCTCGTGGCAACCGAAGTCGCGGGATAGCAACTTCAAACACACGTGTGGGAGCGACAAGCAAACGTGAATGGATTATGCGTCAATTGAGTAAGAGATTTGAAAGGTCGCTGGCCGCATGATCGAAAAGTGTTACAATCGCGTAGACAAAAATGTCAATGCTGACGTAAGTAAGACGAAGAGATTTGTCGATGATGGAAACCGTCTACATAGAGACAACAATACTTAGCTTTTATTATGAGGTTCGTGAAGAGCCTGAAATGATTGCGAGGAGGAACTGGACACGCCAGTGGTGGGACGAATTCGGCAAAAGTAAATTCGATCTGGTGACCAGTCAGGCGGTCATTGACGAACTGGATCGAGGCCGTTTTCCGGGTAGAGACGACGCCCTGAGACTGGCCAACGACCTGGACTTATTGCCGGTCGTGGAAGAGATTGAGGAAATTGTCGCCGTTTACATTTCTCAATCCTTGATGCCGAAAGATGCCCTCGGCGACGCATTGCACCTTGCTCTCGCTTCATTCTACGGATGCGATTATTTGTTGACCTGGAACTGTAAACATCTTGCCAATGCCAACAAATATCGCCACATGCGGCGGATCAACGCGATGTTGGATCTGGTAACGCCGAACTTGGTCACTCCGCTTGAACTACTGCAAGGAGAATGACGATGAAAAAGGATGAAGCAATCGAAGAGATTCGAAACGCACGTAAGCAAATATCGCAAGAATGTGATTACGATCCCCATAAGCTTGTACAATACTATATGCGCAAGCAAACAGACAATGTGCGAAGACTTCGAAAGACAATGAAACGAACGTCTTTGCGGTCTGAATCTTAAGAGCTTAGCGATGGGGGTCTCAGACTTGTTCAGGTTTTGAGATTCGAATTTCGAGTTTCCCAAGCTATGCCCGCGAATTTGACACCGGAATATTTTAAGGCTGAAAAGTGGTATAAATCCGCCACGACGAACGAGGAGAGAATCCTCGCGCTCGAGCGGATGCTGGCAGTGATGCCCAAGCATAAGGGCACGGACCACTTGAAGGCGGACTTGCGCCGGAAGCTCAGCAAGCTCAAAGATACGTCAACGCAACAGAAAAAGGGCGGCAAGCACGTCGATATCTTCCACGTGCCGCGGAGCGGGGCGGGGCAGATCGTGCTCTTGGGCACGCCGAACAGCGGCAAAAGCTCGCTCGTGGCGGCGCTGACCAACGCGAAGGTCAACGTGGCTGACTTTCCGTTCGCAACGAACGGGCCTGTGCCTGGGATGGTCATGTTCGAGGACGTGCCGATACAACTTGTGGACATGCCGCCGATCACCGCCGACTACATCGCGCCGGGCCAGGTCGGGACGTACCGAAATTGTGATCTGATCGCCGTCGTCGTCGACCTGTCCGCGGACATAGACGAACAGCTTCTGGTCTGCATGGATTTCCTCGAATCGCGCAGCTTGCTGATCGACCGCGACACGCCGGCCTATGACGACCAGGGCAACGCCCTCGGCAAGCAGGCGTTCTGTATCGGCACGAAGTCCGACATCGCCAAGGCGGGCGCTTTCGAGAAGCTCAAAAAGTCCTTTGAACAGTCTTGTGATTTCATCGAAATCTGTGCTGAAAGCGGTGAGGGGCTGGAAGCTCTGGCCGCAAAGTTCTTCGAGTTGCTGAAGATCATCCGCGTCTACGCCAAGCCGCCCGGCGAGCCCGCCGATATGACCGAGCCTTTCACTTTGCCGGCCGGCTCCACCGTCATGGACTTGGCCGTCGCCGTACACCGGCAATTAGCCGAAAAGCTCAAATCCGCAAGAATTTGGGGCACCGGCGTCTACGACGGCCAAAACGCCCAGCGCACCCACGTCCTCAACGACAAAGACATTATCGAATTGCATTTCTCCTGATTTAGCCTACAATTCTTTGTGCAGAGTTATCTTTTGGATTTGAGAACACACGGAACGAAAAGGAGATGTGTCATGTTCAAGAAGCGTCTTGTCCGTATTGGCCTTTTGATGATCGTGGTGTTGGCGGGTTTTTGTCGGGTCGGGGTTGCGGCGGAGCCGTCGCATGCGGTGACGATTGATGTGGGAAAGACGGCCGAGCCGATTTCCAAGTACATTTACGGGCAGTTTATCGAACATTTGGGGCGGTGCATTTATGGCGGTATCTGGGCCGAGATGCTCGAAGATCGTAAGTTCTACTATCCGATCACGCCGGACTATGATCCCTATCGCGGCACGCGGGCCATCCCGAAGGACAGTCCCTATGCCATCGTCGGGGCCTCGCCCTGGCAAATCATCGGTCCGGCCGATTCGGTGACGATGGTCAAGGAAGATTCGTTCGTCGGTGAGCAGACCCCGCTCATCCAGCCCGGCGGCGGCATCCGGCAGCTCGATCTGGGATTGGTCGAGGGCAAGGAGTACGAAGGCTATATCTACCTCAAACCCCAAAGTAAAACGACCAACGTGATCGTGTCACTTCGCTGGGGCGACGGGCCGGACGATCAGAAAGCCAACCAGATTCTGATCATCACGGACGACTACGGCAAATACTCGTTCCGATTTACGGCCGGGGCGAATACGGACAAAGGCCGGCTCGAAATCAAGGTCGCTGACATCGCCAAAAGCCCGTGCTTCGTGGGCACCGTCTCCCTGATGCCGGCCGACAACATTGAGGGCATGCGGGCCGACACGCTCAAGCTGCTCAAGGAGCTCAACGCCCCGATCTATCGCTGGCCCGGCGGCAACTTCGTCAGCGGCTACGACTGGCGCGACGGCATCGGGGACAGGGACCGCCGGCCCCCGCGCAAGAACCCCGCCTGGACGGGGGTCGAGCACAACGACTTCGGCTTCCACGAGTTTGTTCACTTCTGCCGGCTGGTCGGGGCCGAGCCGCTGGTGACGGTCAATACGGGCTTCGGCGACGCCTACTCGGCCGCGGCTGAACTCGAATACGCCAACGGTGCGACCGATACGCTCATGGGAGCGCTGAGGGCCGACAATGGCGACCCCACATGATCCTGCCGCAGTACGTCCTCAAGCACAACTGGGTCGTGGACAAGATGCGCGAGGTGGACCCGGACATCGTTCCTATCGCCTCCGGAAACGCCGGTGAATGGAGCGAGGGACTGCTGAAAAGCTGCGCCGACCATATCGGCCTGATCGCGGAGCACTTCTATTGCCAGGAAAAGCCCGACCTCATCGCGCATACCAACCAGATCGCCGACAACATCAGGAGAAAGGTCGAGTTCCACGAGCGGCTTCGCCGGAAGCTGGATTCATTGAAGGGAAAAGACATACGAATCGCCATGACCGAGTGGAACTACTGGTACGGCCCTCACGTTTTCGGCGAATTGGGGACGCGGTACTTCCTCAAGGACGCCCTGGGGATCGCCAAGGGTCTGCACGAATACTTCCGTCATTCGGACATGGTCTTCATGGCTAACTACGCCCAAACGGTGAACGTCATCGGCTGCGTCAAGACCAGCAAGACGGCGGCAGCCATGGAGACGACGGGACTGGCTCTCGAGCTCTACCGTAATCATTTCGGAAACGTGCCCGTTGCAGTCACCGGCGAGGCGGCGCCGATCGACGTCTCAGCCGCGTGGACTCACAACCACAGGGCCTTGACAGTCGGCGTCGTCAATCCCACCGAGCGGGAGCAAAAGCTGACGATGGATTTGCGCGGCGCACAGCTCCGCGGTTCCGGCCGACTCTGGCGCATCGATGGAACCGACCCCATGGCCTACAACGAGCCGGGCGAAGAGCCGAACGTCGTGATTAGTGAAGAGCGTCTTACCGACGTCTCCGACGAATTGACTTTGCCGCCGCTGAGTATCAGCCTTTACAGATTACGCGTGAAGAATTGAAGGCCAGAATAGATTTGTGATTTACGATTTTCGATTGACGATTTGAAATCGACAAGTGATCCCGATGTTCTTTGGGATGAAGGGAAAGACTTATATGGAATGTAACAAGCAACAGAATCTACAGAATTGCAACTGCTCGTATCCCGGGTGCAGTAGAAAAGGGACGTGTTGTGAATGTTTGAGCTATCATTTGAATATGAAGCAACTTCCCGGCTGCTGCTTCCCCGAGGAGGTTGAGAAGACTTACGACCGCAGCTTCAGGGCCTTTGCCAAAGCCTGGAAACTGTAAATGGATTTATGATTTTCGATTTACGATTGTGGCTGTCGCCGGGCTGAATAATCTGCTCCCAAATCGAAAATCCTTTCCTGCTCAGGTTCGGCGTCAACTATCAGGATCATAGTAGACTAAGTAGTCGCCCTCGTGGTTGCTGGGTGTCAGGTTCTTCCATTTGACGAAGTTCACTGACCCGTCCAGATAGGCAACCACGAGGCCGTCCGGCTTTGGATTCATGGGCCGGCCGACGTCGTGCTGAAACGTGCCGCGGATGTGCGAGCCGTACCACGCGGGCCACGCGCCGGAGCCTCCGACCGCGCCGTACCTGTCGTAGCAAAAGCACGTCGCAAGCGTCTTTGAAGTCGGCCGGTCGGTCACTTTCTTGGGGGTCACGTATTTCTCGCCCGTGTTCAGGTCGGTCCAATCCCCGCGATTGCCCCAGTAGATCCAACCCACGTAAGCGGTCTCGACGTAGCCGTGAGCGGGCGTCAACGGACTGAGCCAGCCTTCCTTCGACTCGAAATACTTGCGTGCCGTCTCGCAGGTGGCGTGCTGTTCCGTTAATCCGTAACTGCCGAGTGACACCATCGATCTGTAGTTCAACAGGGTCAGGAGGTCCGCGCTGTCCCAGCTCTTGTTATAGCCCGGGGCGGACTTGTCCACGACGTTGCCCTCAGGCAGATACTCATCGAAATCCCCGCCGTACATGAACACCGCCGCACCGCCCTGATGCAAATTGTTCTGACATATCGCCCGGCGAGCCTGCTCTTTGACGCGATGCAGGCAGGGCAAAAGTATGGCCAACAGAACCGCAATGATCGCAATCACGACCAACAATTCTATGAGCGTAAAACCGATTCTTCGTTTTTCAAATCTGTTCGATCCGATTCTCATTTCACTTGTCCTTGTCCACGTTTCCTTATTACATACTCGTACTCTTTTCGCTCGGAAATATCGAAGCCGAGGATTTGACTGATCTGTTCGGGTGTCAGCTCCGCTTCGCTCGCAAGGGACTCGGCCGTGTACTGGAGAAAACGCGGATAGTATCGCTCGTCGGACTTTTCGGGCGACATTTCGTCAACGGCGTCGATTTTTCTGAAGAGCTTAGCCGCTTCATCGATGCGCCCCGTTCGGGCCAGAGCGATGAGGTATTCCCTGAAGCTGTATCGCGATTCTCTCTCCGGCTTCTCGAAGATCAAAGAGGTGAGGGTCTCGCCGATTTTGATAACTTCTTCATCATTGTTTTGTTTGTGGGCCAGACGCATCCGGAAAAGCAGCAGGGTTTTGTTGCTAGGCTGGTCGCGCCAGTCGGGGATCGTCTGAACCAGGCGGCGGAGCCTCTCGCTTTGTTCCGGGCCGAAGAGCTTGTAGGCCAGCCATATCTTCAGGCTCTGAGTGTTTGTGTAGTCCTGACTGAACGAATTGGGGCAAGGGGCATCCTGTTCCCACTTGGTCAGGTTAACCGTGCCGACTAGTTCAGGCGTCGTGTTCGGATTGTGGTTTTCGACTTCACAAAAAAGAGTAATTCTGGCCGGCCTTCTGTCGTCGAAGGGAAAATCGATGGGTACGAAGATGTCAAACGACGTGTCGCCTTCATATCGGTAGCTGGTCCAGACTCTGAAATAAATGCGCCCAAGATCATCCTCGATGCGCGAGAACCCTTCAAAGACGTTTCCGTTCGGCGTGTGATTGCGGCCCTTGCCAGCCGTGACCCAAACGGCACCTTCCGGCGTTATACCCACCCGCTTGACGTCCGGCACATGATAACCCGACAGGGCGAACATGTCCTCCGGAGTGATGATCTTGCCGCCGGGGTCCTTGAGGAAAGCATACGCCAGATTCACCGGGCTGGCGGTGCGCTGCGTGCTCAAGAGATCCTCGAAGGCGTTCGGATCGAAGAATTCGTCGGCCTGTTCTCTGGAATATTCGAAGATGGCGTCGGTCGAATAGCCATCTTGCGGATTCCAGACCCTGATGCGCACTGGAAGACGGCTCTCTCGCAGTGCCCAGATGCGCACCCATTCCGCCAAGCCGGGCAGATCGACATCGAAGACAACCATGTCCCGCGAGATGACCGCGTCCGGATTCACCAGGGGCGTCACATCCTCCATCGTACCGCCGAACATGACCCGGATGATGGCGTCGAGCGAAAACTCATCGGCTTCGCTCACTTTTTTCAAGAGAAGAACGCCTTGTTCATCCGCTTCGGCTCGGGCGCGCGTCTTGATGTCGAAAGCGCCGGTGATCTGGCCGCGGTTGGCGAAAATGACCTGCGTCCCGACTCGCAGCCGGGTCTGGCCTGTCCGGCTCATCCATAATTCCATCTGTCTCGGTTCCGAGGTGACGTCTTCCTTGACATAGATATCAACACTAAAGAAGGGCACCGTGCGGAAACGCTCGGCCACGTCCGCCCAGGCTATGCCCGGCGCACTAATCTCATACAGGCCGACAATAGCCGCAATGACGAGTACCGCCGCCGCAAGCTTGCCGATCGGGCTCCTGATGATCGTGCTCCAAATAGCCGGCTCTGCTCCTGCCCGGCCCGCCTGCCCGAGTCTTTCCAGATGCTTGTGAGCGTCGCCGAGGATTCTCTCGTCCGACGCAGGGCCGGTCGCGACCTTCGATTGGTTAATCAGTCTCTTTATTCTATCTTCCGGTTTCATTCTATCGCCTCGTTATCGAAGAGCAGCCGGAGCTTGTCCATCCCGTAGCGATACCGGCTCTTGGCAGTATTGACTGAAATACCCAGCGACTTTGCGATGGCCTTGAAGGTCATAGCCGCCCGAAAGCGCAGCATAATGACCTCTCGCTGCTCGTACGGCAATTGTGCCATGGCATCGCTCAGTTGTTGCAATTGCTCGTTGCATATTATCGATTCCGGCGGCCCGTCTGAATCGGGCCTCGCAGGCTCCGCCGGGGCCGGCTCAACGCTCCGTCGACCTCTGGCTTTGTTTACGTTGCGGGCACGGTTCGCCACGCACGTCAGCAGGTAGCTTCTGAGGCTGCCGGTCAGCCGGAACCGCTCAACGGCTTGGGCGAACGCCAGAAAAACGTCGTGCACAACGTCTTCGGCGGCGCCCGCCTCGTTCAGCAGAGCCATCGCCAGAACGAGCAGATCGGTTTTGTACTTTTCATAGATCCGTGCGAGGGCCTGTTGGCTCCCGCGTTGACATCTTAGAACAAGCAGCTTGTCTTCCATCCGGCCGGCCTAATCGATTCGGTCATAAACGTTTATCGCTAATATAACAATTCGCCCGGGCATTTGGGTCTAAAGAAGGCGGACTTTTTCCGCGCGGGCGCACAAAAAAGGCCGGATCGCGAAAGCCCGGCCTCGAAAAGAACTCAAATGCTCTGTTATCTGAATACTTCTTTACGCACGCACGTCATACCTGTTGAACGTCACAAAGGCCAGAGTGAAAAATAAGAAGACAAAGCCGAACGATAGGATCACATCAACCAGTCCGGCGTCCAGAATTTCTGTCAGGTTTAAATAACGATACTGCATATCGGGTAACGTGTCTGGAAACTTATGAAGATAATGCCCCGAGATGCTGCCCTCAGATATTCTTGCGAAAAAATTGTCGTAGATTGTCTTTTTGACCAGATCCTGAAAGTCCCGGGCGTTTTCAATAAATCGATCGTACTCCCCGGTCCCCGTATTGGACAGTCCGCAGACAAGATAAGAGTAACAGCAGGCCGGGGAGAGTCTCGAAATAGTCATGGCAATCGTATTTTGCAGGTTCATCTTGTTCTTATGGTTTTGCTCGATGTGACCTATTTCGTTCTTGATTTGCTCTTCGGTTTCTTCTACAAGTGCAGTCAATTCCTTATAAAAGGGAACCACGCTTTGAAGCTCTATGGGCACTTTGCCGGTCGGTGAGTCGCGTTTAAAGCGGTAGTA
>JARRQQ010000360.1:0-5041 GCA_037381725.1 Sedimentisphaerales bacterium | reverse complement strand
TAGTCAGCGGGATGGTCGGGATAGGAGGAGGGGTTTTGAAGGTGGCGGCTATGGTTCTGCTGCTCGGCGTCCCCATGCATATCGCGGTTGCCTCCAGCTCGTTCATGGTGGGAGTCACCGCGACGGGTGGTTTCATAGGACACCTCATCAGCGAGACCTGGCACTGGAAGGCGGCGGTTCCTCTTGCAGTGGTTGTATTCATCGGCGCACAAGTAGGTAGCAGGATTTCAATCGGCCTTGACAAGAAACTGTTGGAAAAAATATTGGGTTGGCTACTGCTTGGTATAGCAGGTTTTACAGCAGCAAAGACTTTGTAGAAATCACACTCAAACACAAGGAAATCAACCGTGGACAAAGAGAAACATGAGCTTGGTATGGTTGGATTGGGCGTTATGGGTCGAAACCTGGTCCTGAACATGGCCGATCACGGCTTTGCCGTCTCGGGTTATGATAAGGACCCTGAAAAAGTGCAAAAGCTCAATGAAGAAAGTAAGAACAAACAAATCAGCGGTTTCGCAAAAGTAGAGGAATTTATCGCCTCGCTTACTAAACCCAAGATCGTGATGATGCTTGTTCCCGCCGGCAGACCCGTGGATAGTGTTATCCGTGACGTCCTGCCTCTTCTTTCGGAACATGACATTCTCATCGATGCAGGGAACTCCTTCTTCAAAGACACGGACGAGCGTGCCGCAAAGCTCTCGGGACGAGGGATATCTTACCTTGGGGTTGGCGTTTCAGGGGGGGAACACGGCGCGAGGTTCGGACCGAGCATCATGCCGGGAGGCCCAAAAGACGCTTACGAGCACGTCCATGAAATCCTCGAAGCGGTGGCGGCCCGCGTCGATAACAGTCCTTGCGTGACATGGCTGGGACCCGGCTCGGCGGGACATTACGTCAAGATGGTGCACAATGGCATTGAGTACGGTCTGATGCAGTTGATCTCAGAGACCTACGATATCATGTCTCAGGTGCTCGAGTTTTCGTCTGATCGCCTTAGCCAAATCTATCAGCAATGGAATGAGGGGTCGCTGAACAGCTTCCTGATCGAAATCACCTCGAACATCTTCAAGAAAATCGACGAGAAGACGCACAAGCACCTGGTGGAAGTCATCCTCGACGAGGCCCATCAGAAAGGCACGGGTGCATGGTCCTCCGAAAGCGCCCTGGAATTGCAGGTTGCCGTGCCGGTTATCGATACCGCCGTTCAGATGCGATACCTTTCGGGCGATAAAAGCCTGCGCAAGGAAGAGTCGGAATTGTTGAAAGGGCCTTCTTTCTCTTTCACGGGAGATCCGGATTCACTGGTTAATGACCTGGGCCAGGCGCTGCTAGCGGGGTTTATCATCAGCTACTCCCAGGGCTTTTCCCTTCTCAGCAAAGCATCCGAAGCGATGAACTACGACCTGGACAAGGAAAAGATTGCCGCCATTTGGCGGGGAGGTTGTATTATTCGTTCGTCGTTGCTGCACGACATAATGAGCGCGTATCAGAGAGAACCGAATTTGTCATCCTTGTTGGAAGACGCCGAGCTCAGTGAACGGGCTGCAAAGCTCCAGGACGGACTGCGCCGCGTTGTCCAGACAGCAGCGGCTTCGGGAGTTCCCACCCCCGGTATGATGTCCATTCTGTCCTATTACGACAGTTTGCGCAGCTCGTGGTTGCCCGCCAATCTGATCCAGGCCCAGCGGGACTATTTCGGTTCGCATCAATACGAACGGATCGATGAAAAAGGCACTTTTCATACCGAGTGGAGTAGGCAAAAGGCCGGGTGAATATGCGTATAGTGCCTATTCTTGTTTCCCTTCATGGACGGGTACAAGTAATAGAAAAACAAGTATTGTTAACCTAATTTATTTAAGGAGTACGATCATGGCTAATGAAGTTGCACATCCAGAAATGTATGAGGACAGGATCACACCGAAGATCGTGTTGGGAGGGGCACTGGCTGAGACGATCACGGGAGCGGGCACATTAGTGCTAGCGATCATAGGGCTTGCGGGATTCATGCCGGTGACCATGCTTGCCATCGCGACGATAGGGCTGGGCGCCTCCTTTCTTTTCGAAGGAGGGGCAATCGCTTCAAGATTGTCGGATATGATTTTCGAGGCCACGGAAGGCCGCGTTCAAATCGCCGAATTAGGAGGCGGGCTCAGCGCTGAGTTCATCGCGGGTCTCGGAGGCGTTGCGCTCGGCATTCTTGCATTGGTCGGTGTCTTACCGACGTTTCTGACGGCCGTCGCGGCTATTACGTTCGGCGGCGCGCTCGTTTTGGGAGCGGGCGTAAAGTCCAGACTCGCTCACCTGACCATCGGCCAGGAGGAGCATCATCTGGTGCGTGCGGTTCTCCGTGAGGCGGTGATGGCTTCGGGTGGTGTACAGGTATTAGTCGGTTTAGGCGCCATCGTCCTGGGGATATTATCATTACTGAGCATTATGCCAGTGGAATTGACCCTTGTGGCGATTCTTTCCGCCGGCGGCGTCGTCCTACTTGGCGGCACAGCCCTCGGTGCCAGAATGGTCAGTATGTTCCACCACTAAGAACGTTTGGCGTCTGATGGTCCGAGAGATGAAGGCGGAATGGTTAGCCGCATTTAGCATGGTGCTTGAAGCGGCTCCCTCATCGCGATGAACGTAAAGGTCAGTATGAGGTTGCCACCTCCTTGAAATCAAGGGAAAACAGGTGGCAACCTCTAAGATGCGCGCTGCATAGATGAAATCAGGCCCAAGAATAGTCAGGGAAGTGAGACTGGGACCAAAGTGTGCAGATGCGCTTTTGATTTGCGCATGTGACTGAGTCGCATTTCCGTCCAGGAGATGCGTGAGTCTGACCGTGAAGGCTTTGAAACAGGAGTCCACCATGGAACCATACAAGCAGGCGGCTCCCACCGTCATCACGATATTCGGCGGCGGTGGCGACCTGACCTGGCGAAAACTCATGCCCGCGATGTATACTCTTCACCTCGACAAATGGCTCGGTGAAAAATTCCAGATCATCAGCGTGGACGCAAAGAAAATGAGCAGGAAGGACTACCACGACCATTTGCGCGAAGGGGTAAACAAGTTTGGACGCTACGGAAAGACGGCGACGAAAACGTGGGACAAGTTTGTGTCGAGGGTCGAATATACGAGCGCGGACTTCAACGACATTGCGGCGTTCCACGATTTGGCGAAAACGCTTTCCCAGCGCGACGACAAGTGGAAAACCTCGGCGAACAAGATTTTCTATCTGGCAATTCCTCCGGTCATGATTAAAACCATCGCCCAGCAGTTGGGAAGAGCCGGGTTGGCTAAAGATCGTCAACACAATAGAATTGTTGTGGAAAAGCCGTTCGGCTACAGTTATGAATCCGCAAAAAAGTTGAACGATAAGCTGAGGACCATTTTCGAAGAAGAACAGCTCTATCGTATCGATCATTTCCTCGGCAAGGAAACCGTCCAGAATATACTGGCCTTTCGCTTTGCCAACTCGCTGTTTGAGCCTATCTGGAACCGACGATATATCGACCACATACAAATCACCGTTGCAGAGGATCTGGGTGTCGAGCATCGTGGTGCTTATTATGAAAAGGCGGGGGCTTTGCGGGATATGGTTCAAAATCATCTGCTTCAGTTGATGTGCCTAACGGCGATGGAGCCGCCGGTGTCGTACCACGCGGATGAGATTCGAAACAAGAAAGTGGACGTGTTGCGTGCCATCCGAACGATTCCGGACGACAAGGTCACTCAGCTTGCCGTGCGAGGTCAGTACGGGCGGGGATGGATCGCCGGCGAGCACGTCAAGTCTTATCGTGAAGAAGAAAACGTCGATCCGAATTCGACGACGGAGACTTTTGCCGCTGTGAAGTTCTTCGTCGACAACTGGCGGTGGCAGGACATTCCGTTCTATTTGAGGACTGGCAAGCGTCTGCATTCTCGAATTTCCGATATTGTGGTCCAGTTCCGATCCGTGCCCCACCAGTCTTTTCCCTCGATTGCGATGACCCAACCGCAGCCGAATCGACTAACGATTCACATTCAGCCGGCGGAGGGCATTCGCATACGTTTCCAGGCCAAGAAACCGGGTGAGATGATGGAACTGAGCCCGGTGGACATGCGTTTTCTTTATAAAGAGACGTTTCACCAAAAACCCCCGGAGGCCTACGAAACACTCTTGCTCGACGTGATGCTCGGGGACAGTACGCAGTTCATGCGAGCCGACCAACTTGAACTGGCCTGGCAGGTGATTACTCCAATCATCAACTTCTGGGAGTCCGTCGAGCCCACTGACTTTCCGAACTATGACGCCGGATCGATGGGCCCGGAATCCGGAGAAGTTATTATTGCACAGGATGGGCGCGTGTGGCATATTTCTGAGGAAGTTGAGGAAGAAACCGAAGAAAAATAAACAATGAGGAATAAGAGTCCTGAGAATCGAGGAGAAAATGGATGAGCGTTTCCGAATCCGGCAAAAGTCAACATCACTGTCCGTGCGGCGGCTGCAACGGAAATTCACCAGAAAGACGATCCTTTCTCAAGAAAACTGTCGGCATACTCTCGACTCCCCTGTTCGTTTTCTTAGCCTGGCCTTTCGTCCAGTCGATAGTCGCGACCATATTCAGATTGCCCAAGGCTACCTTCGAAAAAGTCGGGTCGGTCGGAACCTTTCCTGACAATGAGCCCGTCCTGCCAAAATACGAATCTAAGATCGATGAGGCTTACTTGCACGGAGAGAAGCTCCGCGACGTCTGGGTCATCAAACATTCAGAGTCCAAAGTAACCGTCTTCTCACCTATCTGCCCGCATTTGGGCTGTCGATTCAGTTGGTATCCAGAGGCAAAGAAGTTTATTTGCCCGTGTCACGGGAGCGTTTACTCTATTGAAGGAAAAGTGCTCGGTGGACCCGCGCCGCGCGGGCTGGACACGTTGCCTTGGAAGATTGAGAATGGCCAGGTCTACGTGAAATGGGAGAGGTTCAGGGTCGGAATTCTCCAGAAAATAAGAATAGGCTGAGATTCGCGAGAGGAATCACTAACGATGTCCAGAATCATCAATTGGTTTACCT
>JARRQQ010000359.1:0-5060 GCA_037381725.1 Sedimentisphaerales bacterium | reverse complement strand
CGACGGCATGCCGGCCGTTTTCATCGCCACCGCCGGACCACAATATGACAAGATCATGGGTAATATCGCCGAAGTGCGCGCGCGGGGCGGTACGATCATCGTCGTGGCCACCGAGGGTGACAACCACATTGCCTCGGTTCTTGGCCCGACCGACCACCTGATCACGATCCCTGACGCCCCGGAACACCTCCAGCCCATGCTCACCGTCGTGCCTTTACAATTGCTGGCCTATCACGCCGCCGTCCTTCGCGGCCACGACGTAGACAAACCCCGAAACCTCGCCAAAAGCGTCACCGTCGAGTAGCCCGTTCGACAGAATTTGCCCTAAGTGGTGGCCGAGTAAGCTCGGGGCAAGCTAATAGACTGTCGTCGGTCCGCTTTACCGCGGCCAATCTACGCCCTTGATGCCGCGAACCGTCAGATTCGCGTCGGGCAAGGCGTCTCTCGCCGGGCGAATCTCAGGGGCCTGCAAGAAGCTCGCGTGCCCGTCGGCGAAAAGGTAAAGGCGGGCACCTTGCCAACACCACCAGCCCTGATCCGCCTCGATAGGAGCGTGGTTACTGAGCCATTCGCCGATCAGAATCTTGCCCGAGGGCCTCGCCACGTCCAGGCGGCGCTGGCGGATGGACGGCTGCGGATTCTCATAGGTGTCGGCCGGGGTGCTCATCGCGTCGATCTGCCCGGGGCTGTGGTAGAACGCCATCGAGTAAGAGTAGCTGGTGGACTCGTACTTTTCTTTGGCGGCGCGGTCGTGCGGACAAAACAGAACCGACGGATTGTTCGCGTCGATACCGCCGCCGAAATACGGCCCGACGAACGACCGCCAGCCGCGACCCATCCACAGCCAGTAGGCCGGCTCTGTCGAGACCGGGTCCCGGGCGCAGGGGTAGACGCCTTCGTAGTCGTCGAGGTAGAATGCAAACGCCAGATTGATCTGCTTGAGGTTGTGCTTGCACACGACGCGGCCCGCGGCCGCCCGTGCTCTGTGCAGGCTTGGCAGCAAGATCGATAAGAGCAGTCCGACGATCGCAATGACCACCAGCAACTCTATTAGAGTGAAGCCGGATTCCCTACCGCCGACCGCGCGGAGCTGCTTAGCGCCGGGCTTGGCCTGCCGACTAGAGATCATTCTGCAGATGCGTTCGCCGAATATCATAACCGCTGAAGATAATTCGCCAGAAAAGATTTGTCAACGCGCTAAAGGGAGCTATTCAGTGTATTGGTAACCTCGCCTGGTCGCGTCCTTCTTCATGTACTCGATCAGGATGGGGAAGTCCCTCTCGGGGAAGATTCGCTTCGATCCGGCAGCTTTGAAGATTCGGCCCTGTTCGAGGATCAGGTTCGGCTTGATCTCGTAGGTCATGGTAAAACCGTATCGCTTGAGCGTGTCCAGCGAGGGCGCCGGCTGGACGGCCGGCTTGGAGTGACAGCCGGGCACGCCTGGGACGAGCGTCGGCATGATTGTGCCGTCCAGCCCGATATCGAAGTTTCTCATCTTCATGTCAGGCACGAAGTTGCCCGTGTACCATTGGCCGCGGACTTTCTTGGAGGCCGCGTTGGCGGTGCTGCGCGGTTGGACGCCGAGTTCTTTGAGCCGACGGTAAATCGCGGCGGTCATCCGCTTGTTGTAAGCGTGGTCCCCTTCCTTCATCACCTCGACACCGATCTGCGTTCCAATCACGTTGGAGTAGATATCTTCCAACCAGAAAGCGTAAATGAACTATGGATCGAAAAGGGCAAAGTGTACACCGAACCACGTTATGAACTCGAGACACGTGCTCGCGCTGAAGGCCAGATACTGGGCGGTGTCGAGGGCAATCTTGTCTATCGCCTCGTCTTTGTCAGGGCGCTCGTCCCAGCCCTCCGGATACGTCAAGCTTACCTTATGCGCCGACACCTCTCCGGTAAGGATGAAAGAGAAGCCTCGTCTATGCTTCGACAAAGTCCTTCGCATCTTTTTGAAAAGGTAGCGCACATCGTCGGCATTACCGCGAACGTGGTCGAGGTCGATGTGTCCGCCTCGGCAAGTGTAGACGAGGCCGCTCACTTCGAAAAGGAACCCCCATCCGTAGGCGTGCGTTCCCAAGTGGTTCGGGTCTGCAAAAGGAATGCCGAACGTGGCGGTGGGTCGGTATCCGATCCTGGCCCTGGGAGCGCCAGTGAAACTACAGCCGGCCAGAACCGGCACGACAACAACAATTACGAAATGAACGATCTTGCGAGCGGTCGTTGCCCGCGTATTCACACATAGGTTGCCTTCCATTCATTTTCTCTTTCGTTTTCTATCGCATTGCGGCCGACGCCACCGATCCGGTCTCATGCTTACCAATGAACGTCAGAATCTTCGGAAAATCGGTCTCAGGTCGTATCCGGCTGTGCTTGGCCAGCCCGATCGATTGATAGATTTTGCCTTTTTCCAGCACGTGCGGCTCCATCTCCACGGCGACGTCAAACCCGTATGCATGCAACAACCCCACGTCCGGCACGCTGAGAGATCGAGCTTTGGCGTCCGGGCAAATCCCCGGTACCAGCCAGGGAGTGACCCGGTTATCTCCCAAGCCGACGTCCAGATTACGCTTCTTCATGTGTACGAGAAAGTAAAAACCTCCCGTATACCAGCGCCCCTCGATCTGTTTGCCCGCCTGACGGGCAACGCTGGCCGGCTGGACACCCAGCTTCTCCAGAGTGCGGGGCAGCAGGTCGGTCATCGCCTGATCGTACGATTTGCGCTCGTCGCGCAACGCTCGGCCCGCAAGCAAGACACCCAAAACGTCCGAGTAAGGATCTTCCGGCGAAAAAGCGGAGATCGTGTCCGGGAAGACGCCCGCCGAGGCACAGCCGTACCACGTGATGATCTCGTGCCAAATCAGCGTCGTGTGAGCCAGATACTCACCGAGATCGATCGAAACCTCCCTGGCCATGATCTGCCTCTTCCGCTTGGATAGACGATCCCAGTCGTCCGGATAGGTCAGCGTCACCCAGTAGGTGGACGGCTCGACGACCTGGAACGAAAACCTCTGGTTTCCGTGCATGAGACTCTGGTACGCACGCTTCTGAAGATAGGCCGTGCGGTCGGCGGACTCCCGAACGTGGGCGATGTCGATAAATCCGCCGTTACAGGTGTACATGATCCCGTTCGTTTCGTACAGGGTGAATTCGTAGCTGTGCTTTCCGAGGTGCCGCAGTGAGGTGTATTGCATCCCAATAGGCGAGCCCCAGAACGCCCCGAAACGCAGGCGCGGCTTGCCGAACTGTTGACAGCCACCCGACAGCACAATGGCCGATAACACCACCATCACGTGTGAACACAGATTAAGACGTCTTGGTAAGTTGGGAGATTTCATTCTCCGTTCTCCTTTCGTACCTACCCTCTTATACACCTTTTGTGGCACGAGAGCCACGGTTCACTTTCCTTCCATCGGTTAATTTCTGTTCGACATTTTTCGATTGACACCCTTCCAGCGTGCCGATATACTTTACATATTATGTGAGTGATTGGGGGCAGGCGATTAGGATATGGCATAATTCCCCGTGGGGAAAAACCTATAGCGAGCTAGTATCTGCAGGAGTCACACGCAGACCCTCCCCGTCGATCCAAGATTATGAATATCTTTTTGTGTGTTTGAAGATCTTTTGTATATTTTTTCTAGTGGGTCTTCAGTTGAGTTGCTGAGGGTGATTCTCGAATTACCAAGTCATTCCACGGGGGCGTGGTTCCTCCTTGTTCAGTTTTAGGTGAAGGGTTGCATGAAAAGGGCAGTCAGAATCTTTCTATCGTTGATTTTCGTATCCATCCCGGCCGGCTGCGGAGCGCCGCAGCGAGTAGATACCGCCGGGCCCATCTCTTTTCCATCTTCCGAACCGGGCGTTGTCAAAGCGATGAGCTTCAATATTCGCGTTGACACCCTTCTTGACGGCCTGAACCGCTGGGCCGGCCGCAGGCAGCGCGTCATTGACATGCTCGTGGACCATACTCCAGACGTTATCGGACTTCAAGAGGCGCTAGACCACCAGGTTCTGCAGATTCAGCAGGCGTTGCCGCGATACCGCCACTACGCAATCGGCCGCACCGACGGGAAGCGAAAGGGCGAAACCTGCGCCATATTCTACCGAAAAGACCGCTTTACCTTGGGGGATTCCGGCACGTTTTGGTTCTCCGACACGCCCTCAAAACCCGGCTCGAAGGACTGGGGCAATCTATGGCCCCGAATATGCAGTTGGGCCTACCTCAAAGAGAAGGCCACGGGGGGCGGCTTTTACGTTTACAACGTCCATTTGGACGTCCTCTCCCAGAATTCCCGTCAAAAGAGCGCTGAGCTTCTGGCTCGACGAATCACGGCACGCCGGACCGCCGATCCGTTCATCGTAATGGGTGATTTCAATATGGAACTGGACAACCCCGCGATGGCGTACTTGGAGAATCTCGACTTCGAGACGCCGTATCCCCGAATGCGCACCGCCTGGCAATTGGTCCACCCCGGCCTGGCCGGCGGCAGCACACGTCATAGCTTTATCGACTCGCCAACGTCGGGCCCGAAGATCGACCACATACCGATCTGCGACGGCGCGCGGGCTTTGGACGTGCAGATCGACCGCCGCCGCATTGATGGCGGCTACGCATCCGATCATTTTCCGCTGATCGCGAAGATTGATCTCGCAACCCGGCCGGAACCTTTTGGATCGGTCGCCGCCAACATACGTCCACAGAAGAACCCGTAACCCGGAAAAGAGGTCACGACCTTTCTCCGACTCAAGTCCAGCGTCAAGTCGTTGCAGGCGGCTGAGGCTCTTTGCCGAGTCTGATTATTCTCGCGCCGATGGCCGGACAAGCTTCCTGGAGGCTCATAAGATCCGCCCGGGCCGAGACTTACTGCCCGATGCCAATCTGACGGTCCACGGCATCAAGGGCACAGACTGGCCGCGATAGAAGACGAGGGACGAGCCACGAGGAACGAAGACTAACCGCCGAGAGCGCCGAGCCCGCAGAAATTCTATTTCGTATCTCGTTATCCCGTCGTAAGTTATGACCACGAAGGCATGAAGAACCACGAAGATACTTC
>JARRQQ010000358.1:0-5062 GCA_037381725.1 Sedimentisphaerales bacterium | reverse complement strand
CTTGATCGGCGGCAAAGGCAGCCCGCAGGGCCTCGTCCTTCGAGAAATGCGCAAGCAACCGCAATTCGATCTGCGAATAGTCGGCGCTGAGAATGCAATCACCTTTCCTCGCGGGGACAAACGCCGAGCGGACCCTGCTGCCCAACTCGGTGCGGATCGGGATATTTTGGAGGTTCGGGCCGCTGGAGCTGAGCCGTCCCGTAGCCGCGATGGTCTGGTTGAAGGAGGCGTGCAATCGCCCCGTGCGCGGGTTGATGAGCGAGCCGAGCTTATCGACGTACGTGGTCTTCAATTTCGATAACATTCGATATTGGAGAACGAGCTCGATGACGGGGTGCTGGCCGACTAATCGTTCGAGCACGGCCGCATCGGTGCTCCGCCCCGTCTTGCCCAGGCGAATCGGCGTTAGGCCCAGCCGATCGAAAAGAATCTCGGCCAGTTGCTTAGGTGAGTCGAGATTGAAAACTGCTCCAGCCTGCTCGTAAATCTGCTCGGTCACGGTCTTGAGCGTCTCGTCGATCTCGCCCGACATCTTCCGCAGCACGCGCGTATCGAGCGAGACGCCGTTAAACTCCATCGCCGCCAGCACCGCCACGAGCGGCATCTCCACGTCCTCGAATAACTTCTTGAGCAGCGGTTCCCTTTCGAGATGCTCCTTGAAATACAGGTACAGCCGGAACGTGACGTCGGCATCCTCGGCGGAATATTCACACGCCGCCGCGGTATCGACCATATCGAACGTGAGCTGATTCTTGCCCTTGCCGATCAGCGACGAAATCGGAATGCACTCGTAGCCTAAAAAATCCGCCGCCATGCGGCCCATCGAATGGCTCCGCTCCGGATCGAGGCAATACGACGCCACCATCGTATCGAAATAGATGCCCTTTACCGGCATTTGGGCGTTCTGCAGCACGAGCATATCGTATTTGATATTTTGGCCGATTTTTTTGACGCTCTCATCGGCCAGGATCGGCCCGAGTTTCTGGCGAACCGTCCCGATCTCAAGATGCTTCGAGCCAAGGGGCGCCCTGACCGGCAGGTAAAACGCTCGGCCCAATTCCCAGCAGAAGCTCAAGCCGACCAAATCGGCCCGCATCGCCTCAGTGGACGTTGTCTCCGTGTCCACCGCAAAGAGCTTCTGCTTTTTGATCTCGGCGAAGAACGTCTCGAATTTCGCCGGCGCGTCGATGAGCTGATAATCCTTCGTTTCGCGTATTGCGTCGTGCGTATTGCGTTGTTGCTCTGCGTGCGATTCCCCAGGCGAAACGGATGATGACTCCTCCGCCTTCAAGCCCATCTGGCTAAGTATCCGATTGAAGCCAAGTTCCATAAAGAGCCGGACCAGCTTGCCTTCGTCGGGCTCCTTCAGCGCCAAATCATCATAGTCGATCTCCAGCGGGACCTTGCAGTCGATGGTCACCAGTTCCTGGCTCAACCCGATCCTGTCTCTGAACGCGCGAAGATTGTCGCCTCGCTTGCCTTTGATTTCGTCGGCATGCTCGTAGAGGTTCCGAATCGAGCCGTACTTTTGTATCCAGCTCAGCGCCGTCTTCGGTCCGACGTCGGGCACGCCGGGCACGTTGTCCGACGTGTCACCCTGCAGCGCCAGGCAGTCAACAAACTGCTCCGGCCGCACGCCCATCTGCTCGACCATCGTCTTCGCATCCGTGACCGTATCAGTCTTCATATCGTACATGCTGACGTGCTTGTCGAGCAACTGGAGCAGGTCCTTGTCCTTCGAGCAGAGCAGGCAATCGTAGCCGTCCGCCCCCGCTCGCTTGGCTAACGTGCCGATGATGTCGTCCGCCTCGAAGCCGTCCACGCGGAGCACCGGGATATTCATCGCCCCCAAAACCTGCTCGATCCGGTCAATCTGGCCCGGCATATCGTCGGGCATGGGCGGCCGGTTCGCCTTGTATTCGGGATAGATGTCACTGCGAAACGTCGGCGCCTTGCTGTCCATCGCCACGACAAGCATGTCCGGCTTGCGCCGCTGAATCAGACCCACCAGCGCCGTCGTGAAGATGTAGACCGCCTTGGTTGGCTCGCCCGTCGGCGCATTCAACTGGCCGCGCATCGGCGCAAAATACGCCGCGTAAATATGCGCATGACCGTCGATAATATAGAGTTCCTTTGCCATCGCCGCCACTGTACGCCTCGCCCGCGACGCTGTCAAGAGCGGCGTAGTGGTCGTTCGTCGTTGGTATTTGGTCGTTGGTTGACGACGCGACAGCGCTCCCAACGTCCTCGTCTTGGAACTCTGCCGTGCACGATGCCCCCTTCGTCGCTCGTCCCTCTTCTCTCGTCCATCGTTCCTTCCGCCCCCGTCAGTGGCCGGACGAACACGACGTCCGCCGGGTCGGCCTCCCCTACCGTCATTTCGAGCGGAGTCCGCCGAAGACGGACGCAGTGGAGAAATCTGCCTTGCGAGAGGACGTGTCTCTCGTGCGGGATTGTGCAACACACGGAATGCGTCACAAGGCTGATCCCCCCTGCCGAACGCGCAAGCCAGGTAGCTCAAGAACGCGCCGGCCAGAAGCGGAACCAGACGGCGCAGGCGGCGCTTGCGCAGCGGGAAGTTCGGAGCCGCAAATTCGCCGTGGTATTCTCTCGCCGCTCGGTCGTAAGCCTTGGCCGCCTCGATCTCGCTCTCGAAGCGGCCGAGCGACACCAGCCTGCCGTCAACGAAGATTCTCGCATGCCACGCATCACCCTGCCTCCGCGAGACGCCTTTGTACCCGGAGCTGTAATTCCCGTCGCGGCACTTTGTTCGATTCCGGCTGTTCTGAGCGTGAGTGGCCGGGCGCAGATTCGCCTTGCGATTGTCCAGGCCGTTGTGATTGATATGGTCCACGAGCAGATCGTCGGCGACCGTGACCACCTCGCGATGCATGGCGACGGGGCAGCCTTTGGAATCCTCGCTATTCGCCGAACGAGCCGCATAGTAAGCGCGTCCGTGGTTGACCGCGTGCCATTTGTATTTCAACAGGCGCTCGTAATCGTCCGGATCGACGATGGCGTATTGGCCCTGGGTCAGCCGAATCCGGCAGAAGGCATACCCGTACCGCGCCCGGCGATACAAAAGCGCCGGTTGAATCAGCAGCCGGACAAGCCAAAACGGAAGCTCGAATGTGAGCGCAACTTTCGTTATCAACCTCCGCCGTTAGAGAAGATTAGAGGATTAGCGAATTGAGCTAATTAGTGAATTGGGGATCAGGTACTCAGGCGACAAGGAGAAGGGAATAGGAATCAGGCTTCGCCTCCAAATAGTCAATAGTCAATCGTAAATAGTACCCCCCCATAGATGGCCGAACCTGCGCAAATCGTGCGAAAATCTACAAAATTGTCAGTGTTTCTGTCCGTGTAAGTCCGCGTAGTGAAAGGAATAACGAAATTCTCCGACTATTTCATTTTTACTTCTGACTACAAGCGCATTTGTGCGCGCAACACCGACGAAGATCCACGGACTGGAACACGGACTGACGCGGATAGCGGAAGGCTAGACGGAGGTGGGACAATTGATGTGGGGCTTACTGTGCTTGTTGGAGCAGTTCTTTGGCCTGTTTGAGAAGGATTTCTATCTTTGTTTCGACGACATTCCAGACTGTATCGGGATCGAGACTGGCATAACCATGGACGAGGACGTGTCTGAACCCTATTATGCTGCGATGCTCCGAAATCCCTTCCACCGTTTCGGGGCTTGTATGATCGAGCTGCAACATGGCTTCGCCGATAATCTGAAGCTCTCTTTCCAAGGCAGAGCGAAAGACTCTATCGTTCTTGTAGTCATCGACGGTCTTGCCTTCAGTCAGTTGAAGCACGAACTCGGAACAATTGATGATGTCGTACAGGTATTTTTTGGGATTACGAGGCGACATAGAGTCTTTTCCGGGTCTGTTCAACCGATTCGATAAAATAAGGATTCCTTAACCCGCCCGGTTCGACAAGATCAACCGGCCGTTTCAGTAACCTCTGAAGTTCCTCATGTAATGCAAAGAAGTTGTAGAAACGGTTGGCTCTGACCGAGCTGTCGAATTCGACCAGGAGGTCAATATCGCTGTGGTGCTCGTCAAACTCTCCGGTAGCCGCAGAGCCGAAGACGTCAAGTGCAGCCACGTGGTATTTCTTACAGAGCTCAAAAAGCCTATCCCTGTTTTCTTCTATGATCGTTTTCATACAGCCTCTTTTCAGCAATAGACTAAGGCAAGTAAATCAAGAATTCAACTCTTAGGGCCAAAAAAATCTCCAAAGCTGCTCCCGGGAAACACTGAAGAAACAGGGGCCGATCGACGGTAAGGTGCCTCGCATTTTTTCTTTTTCATTGTGAATTGCCCTCCAGCCCTGAACACAGCCGAACAGGTATCATCAAAGCATTTCCTCTTGATTTTCTTTGTTTCCCGTTGGCAGGTCAGATATGATGCGAGGCGCGAATGTTGAAAGGGCAACATGCAGGGAAACAAAGACGCGAGTTTCAAGGGCGATAGATTGGTTTTGTCAAGACGACCGGCTGGGAAGATATCATTCCTCGGCATTCGGGACAACGGGGTGTTATAATAACACTGAAAGAAATAAGGATTCTTAAATCGAAACCATATATACATAAGGTGATACATCTATGAAGTCGCCATACCTAAAGGATTCTCGCCTGGCTGATATCATCGGTGCAATCCAAGTCATGGGGGTCTATCCGTGGGCGAGCAGAAAAGCCGAAGATTGGCTAAAGTCACTGGGAAAGCCGCTCAGTGCAAGCGATTGGGCCAGCATTTTTAAGCAGCACCCTGAGATGTTCCGTCTGACGAGCAACGGATGGGTCTCACTTCGATGGCGTCACGGCTATTTCCGTACTTTTGATCCGAAATGGGGCCGCGATCTCACCGAGAGCGAGCAAACGTCTTTGACTCCAGAACAGCAAGAGAACCTTACTCACAAACCTTTGACTTCAGATCAGATCGGAGTCCTTATTAACACAGGACTGAATCTTCATGCTCGAGCTATCGCACATACCCGTGACAAGAACTTTCAAGCTTTTTTCCTTCCTATAAAATACCCGATAACAAAGGTT
>JARRQQ010000357.1:0-5063 GCA_037381725.1 Sedimentisphaerales bacterium | reverse complement strand
TTCGGTACGAGCCGTTGGCCGTGAATTTCCCGCCACGAAACAGAATCATTGCCGGGCTGTCGCTGGGAAACATCGTGATCGAAGCCGCCCCGCGCTCCGGGGCGCTGATTACGGCTCAGGCGGCGCTGGATTACGACCGCGAGGTGATGGCTGTGCCGGGCAAGATTGACTCACCGCTGAGCAAGGGGGCGCATCAACTAATCAAAGAGGGGGCCAGGCTGATCGAGTCCGTCGAGAACGTCATGGACGCGCTCGGGCATCTCGGCGAGCAATTACAAGAGCACGTCACAACAGCCGCGGCGCAGGCCACGGAGGCTGCGGAGAGGTCCTTGTTCGACGTGAGTCAACTGAAGCTGAGCGACGACGAGAAGAAAGTCTTCGATTGCCTGGACACGGAGCCTGTGCATATCGAGCAAATCATCGCCGAGAGTAAGTTGGCGCCGGGAAGTGTGAACGCCTCCTTGATCTCGTTGCGTCTAAAGGGTCTAATAAAGCAGTTGCCAGGCAGTCTTTTTGCCAAACGTTAGAATGGACACATTTTACCAAAGGATTGGATAATGACGGAGCAGACGCCTCTTTACAATCAGCATATTCGGCTGACCGACAAATCGCACATCGTCCCGTTCGCCGGATACCTCATGCCTTTGTGGTATTCTTCCATTGCCGCGGAGCACGCCGCGGTGCGCCAAGCCGCCGGGATTTTCGATTGCACTCACATGGGTGTATTGGGGATTTCCGGGACGGGCGCTACTGAGTTCTTGAATGAGCTGACGACAAACAACGTCGCGACTCTCAAAGCCGGGCGTGCGCGGTATTCGTATATTCTCGACGCAGCCGGGTCGGTTCTTGATGACGTTATCGTCTATCGCAAAGGAGCGGAGGAATTCATCCTGGTCGTTAATGCGGCCAACAATACCAAGATCAAAAACTGGATTGCGGCACTGTTGGATGGCGAAGTTTCCGTTGATCCGGATGATCCTGTCAGAGGGATTTCTGGCAAACCCAACGTGCGAGACTTGCGGGTCGCCGACAGCGGAGACGAACGTAAGGTGGACGTCGCGTTGCAAGGTCCGAAGTCGCTGAATATCCTTTCCGCCCTGGTCCGGGATAAGAAGGCACAGTCGCGAATGGCCGACTTGCGGCCGTTTCAGTTCACGGAGCTCGAAATTGCGGGTATCTCCTGCTTGCTCTCGTGGACCGGCTACACGGGAGCTAAGCATGGATTCGAGTTGTTCGTGCATCCGGAGAAGGCTTCGTCGCTTTGGGAGGCGATTCTCGAAGCGGGCCGCCCGATGGGATTGCTGCCGTGCGGTCTGGGCGCTCGCGACAGCCTGAGGATCGAGGCTGGTCTTCCACTTTACGGACATGAGCTGGCCGGCGAGTTTAATATTTCACCGTTCGAGGCCGGGTACGGCTGGGCGGTCAAGCTCGAAAAAGAGTTCTTCATCGGCAAGGCCGCCATGGAGCGGATATCGAAAAAACATGATATGAAAGTTGTCAGGATCGAGCTGCCGGGAACAAAAGGGACGCGACCCGTTCGGCCACATGACGGCGTTCTTGACGAGCGCGGCCGGAGCATCGGCTGGGTGCTGAGTTGTGCCATGATCGGTGAAAAACAAATTGCCCTTGTTTATGTGGACGCCGGGCCGGCGAAAGAAGATAATGTCGTCGGGCTTTGCTACGTGGCAAGGAGTCCGCGTCAGATCATGGAGGGCAGGAAGGAACGGGTTGAGAAAGGCGAGGTTCTAAAGCCGGACCTGACGGGCAGGGTCGTCAGTCGATTTGCGAAATTTTGAATGGAGACAATCATATGGTGGCTGAGGGATTGCTTTACACGAAAGATCATGAATGGGCAAAGATCGACGCGGACGTCGCAACGATTGGAATCACGGACTACGCTCAGCAGATGTTGGGCGAGCTTGTCTTTGTGGAGTTGCCCCCCGTCGGGAAGGAATACGCCGGCCACGAAGAGATGGCCGTGGTAGAGAGCACGAAGACGGCCAGTGACGTCTATTCGCCGGTGGCCGGCAAGGTTGTCGAGGTCAACGGCGATCTTGAATCGCAGCCGGAGCTGGTGAATCAGGATTGCTACAAAGCAGGCTGGATTTGCAAGCTGAAGGTGACGGATAAGAAATCCGTCGAGGGCTTGATGGATTCGAAGCAGTACGAGGATTATCTTAAGAGATTGTAGTGTGATTTATGATTTGCGATTTTCGATTTGCGATTGTGGCTATCGCCGAGACGGACGCCTTAGTCGTCACTCATAAATCAAGAATCAAAAATCCTTAGTGCCTTTGTGTCTTAGTGGCTCATATTCCACCGAGTATCCAGAATCGAGAATCGAGATGCCTTTTATATCGAACACGCGACAACAGCAAGAGCAGATGCTCGCGGAAATCGGGTTGACGATGGACGGACTCTTCGGCGACGTTCCCGAAGAGCTTATGACTGCGAGTTTCAATTTGCCGCCGGGCCTGAGCGAGCAAGGCGTCCGGAACAGGCTCATGGAATTGGCCGAAAAGAACGCCACGAATCTCACGTGTTTCCTGGGCGGCGGCTTCTACGATCATTTCGTCCCCGCCGCGGTTCGCGCTCTTATTTCGCGGAGTGAATTCTATACATCTTACACGCCGTATCAGCCGGAGCTTTCCCAGGGGACTTTGCAGGCGATTTACGAATACCAGTCGATGATCTGCCGGCTGACGGAGATGGAAGTGTCGAACGCCTCGCTCTACGACGGAGGGACCGCTTTGTACGAGGCAATGATGATGGCCCTGCGCATTACGGGGCGCAACAAGGTCATTATCGACGACAGCGTCAATCCGATTTACCGCGTCATGATCAGCTCCTACACGCAGAACCTCAAGATCGATCTCGAGCAGACCCGTTGTGAAGAGGGCCTGGCCAACCGTGAGGAGATACTGGAGAGGCTTGACGACAAGACCGCGGCGGTGATCTTGCAGAATCCCAATTTCTTCGGGTGCATCGACGAGTTCAGCGCAATCGCCGAGGCCGCCCACGAGAAAGGCGCTTTGCTGATTGTCTCGTGCTATCCCATTTCGCTGGGGATACTGAAAACGCCGGCGGCAATGGGAGCGGATATCATCACGGGCGAGGGACAGAGCCTGGGCATGCCGATGTCGTTCGGCGGCCCGTATCTCGGCTACATGGCGTCGAAGAAGCAATACGTTCGGAAGATGCCCGGTCGGATCGTCGGCGAGACGGTGGACCAGGTCGGTCGAAAGGCATACGTGCTCACGCTCCAGGCCCGCGAGCAGCACATTCGCCGAGCCAAGGCGACCTCGAACATCTGCTCGAACGAAGCCCTCTGTGCGTTGACGGCGCTCGTTTATCTGTCCCTGCTCGGCAAAGAGGGTTTGAGAGAAACGGCGGAGCTTTGCATGAACAAAGCGAACTACGCCTACAAACGACTAACAGCCATACCCGGCGTGGAGCCGCATTTTCGCAGGAAGTGGTTTTTCAACGAATTCGTGCTGGACCTGCCCTGCGAGGCGGCAGACGTGATCGCCAAGCTGATCGAGAAGGGCTTCGCCGCGGGCTTTCCCCTGAGCCGATACTACGAGGGTATGGAGAATTCCATTTTGATTTGTGTCACCGAGAAAAGGACCAAGCAGGAAACTGGAATGTTGGCCGAAGCGTTGGAGAGTGTTTTGTGAAACTGATCTTCGAGAAAAGTGTGCCCGGCCGCCGGGCGGTTCAAACGGGTCCGATTGACGTGCCGAGATTGAACGTCAGGAAGAGTCTGCTGCGACAAGAGCCGGCCCCGCTGCCCGAGCTCAGCGAGCTTGACGTCGTGAGACACTTCACCGAGCTGTCGCGCCGCAATTTCGGCGTCGACAGCAATTTCTACCCGCTCGGCTCGTGCACGATGAAATACAATCCGAAGGTCGCCGAGCTAATCGCCTCTTACCCCGGCTTTGCCGATCTGCACCCTTTGCTGCCGCAACTGAGGATGGGCGGGATGCTCACCCAAGGCGCGTTGCGCGTCCTTCACGAGATGGACCTTTTGTTGCGTGAGATCACCGGCATGGCGGGATTTACGATGCAGCCTTTGGCCGGAGCGCACGGGGAACTGACCGGCATGATGATTATGGCGGCTTACCACCGCCGGCGAGGCAACAAAAAGACGACCGTCCTTATTCCCGACAGCGCTCACGGCACGAACCCCGCCAGTGCGGCTATTGCCGGCTACAGCGTGGTCTCCGTACCCAGTAACAAGGACGGCGTCATGGACGTGGATGCGGTCAAGCAGCATCTCAACGACGAGATCGCCGGACTGATGCTGACCTGCCCGAATACGCTCGGCCTGTTCAATCCGCACGTGAAGGAAATCTGCGAATTGATCCACAGCGTGGACGGCTTGGCGTACTACGACGGCGCCAATCTGAACGCGATTGTCGGCAAGGCCCGGCCAGGTGACTTCGGTTTCGACGTCGTGCACGTGAACTTGCACAAGACCTTCGCAACGCCGCACGGGGGCGGCGGGCCCGGAGCGGGACCCGTGGGCGTGACGGAGAAACTCGTGCCGTTTTTACCGGTTTCGGTCGTGGTCAAGAGGAACGACGGCACTTATGTGCTGGAATACGACCGGCCCGAATCCATCGGGTACATCGCGCCCTTCTACGGCAATTTCGGCATTGTTTTGAAGGCCTATGTGTATATCCTGATGCTCGGCAAGGAAGGGCTCCGCCGGGTTGCGGAAAACGCGGTCCTTAACGCCAACTACGTGAAGACTAAGCTCAAGGACCGTTACAAGCTGGCCTACGACGCTCTCTGCAAGCATGAGTGCGTCTTCAGTGTCTCGGATGCGATGGCCCGTAATGAAGTCCACGCCATAGATGTCGCAAAGGCCCTCATCGACAAGGGGTTTCACCCACCGACTGTGTACTTCCCGGCCATTGTCAAAGAAGCGATGATGATCGAGCCAACCGAGACCGAGAGCAAGGGAACCAGGGAGTCCCCGGTGTGCAGGTCTTCGAAGCGATCACGGTCCGAGGCGGGAGTCGACGGCTCGAAGTCCCCGGTCGCGGCGTCCCCGTCGG
>JARRQQ010000356.1:0-5065 GCA_037381725.1 Sedimentisphaerales bacterium | reverse complement strand
GTAATATCACGCTTCGTGCCAGCAAGGACGACACGTGCGACGTCAAGGCCGTCATTCGGGCCGAGGCCAAGACAGCCGACAAAGCTAAGGACATGGTCGAACAGGTCGGAATGAACATTGACTCATCGGACAAAAGGTATTATCTCAAGCCGGTCAAGGCCGGTGACGACAAGTGGAACAATCTCAGCGTCAATTTCACCATCGCCGTTCCCACGGGCGTTCGGCCGGACATCAAGACCAACCTGGGCAGCATCGAGATCTACGGTCTCAAAGGCCATATCAAGGCCCTGACTAATTTAGGCTCGGTGAAAGCCGTCAACACAACGGGGAACGTCAATCTGGCGACGGACCTGGGCAAAATCAAGTTCACGGCGCCGAAAGACATGACCGCCGGAAACGTCGTGCTTTACTCGAAGATGGGTGACGTCGATCTGATTGCACCCGAGGGCTTGTCCGCCACAATTCAGGCGGAGACCAAGATGGGCTCTATCACGAGCGATCTGCCGCTCAACATCAACAAAACCGACATGTTCAAACGCAAGGCGGAAGGTACCCTCGGTTCCGGCGGGGCCAGTATCCACCTAACAACGGACATGGGATCGATAAAGATAAGCAACAAACCACCGAAATCCCCGGAACCAAAGAATGATCCCGAGCCAATGATACCTGGAGACGCCATCCGGAACAACGCCGACAAACTGGATACTCAACTGATCCAATTAGAAGCGACGGCGAAGAAGACTGGTGCCAGCCTCTACTTCATCAAGCACGAGCAAGAAGGCGAGCGTTTCCTCCTCAAGCGCTTCGAGACAATGACTACCCCGCTATCGCCCGGCTCCGTGTTGGATATCAAAAGCAAAGACGGCAATGTCACGGTTCAGGGTTCGGATACCGACCAATGTTCGGTCACTTCCACCTTTGCCATCGAGACTCCCTCGATGGACCAAACAAAGGACCTATCCAAGAAAATCTCTCTGGAAACAACTCCGGGCAACAAAAAACTCACATTGAAAACCGTTGGTCCTCTTAGAACGCCCTCGAACCACACGTATTACGTCAATTTGAACGTCACCGTTCCCCGCAATACGACTGTGACGCTGCATAAAGAGGACGGCGATATCCGAATCTCCAATCTCGAAGGACAGATTCAAATCAACTCTGAGGACGGGAATGTCACCTGTGAAAATGTCACGGGGGATACTCGCCTCACCTCCGAGGACGGGGACATTACGTACAAGAACATCACGGGGAATGCTCGTATCACCTCCGAGGACGGGAACGTTAGTATCAAGGCGAGCCATCTAACCCAGCTCAACGTCAAAAAAGAAGATGGAAACATCCATTGCGACGAGATCAGCGGCGACTGTGACGTCTCGATCGAGGACGGCAACGTAACAGTCAGCTTCGCCGAAGATATGGCCACGAATGGTACGTGCATCGTGCGAGGCGAAGATGGCAACGTCAAGATCACCGGAGGCAAGTTCGCCAAGTGCCAGGTGAACAGAGACAGCGGCAAGATTGACTGTGACAACGTAAGCGGCACTTTCGACCTCAAGCTGCAGGAAGGCCAGGCGGTTGTGAATTATGCCAACGACGTACCTGAAAGCTGTTCGGTTAACGTACGGCTTGAAGAAGGCAGCATAAATCTCTCAGCGCCCGGCCGGATGTTCCCCGCCGACGCTCCATCTGCCGCGAAGAAGAGAGGCGAGGGAGCCGAATGGAAAACCACAGCCTCCACACCCGGCGGCGGCACGCGTACCGTGACCCTGCGGGTGGATGAAGGCTCCGTCAAAGTGGAAAAGAGATAAACCAATCGCCGAGCCATTCACGCTGGAGACCCTCCTTCAAAGGCGTCCACCGATAGGGGAAGCCGGGCCATCACACCCGGCTTTTTCTTTTGCTTGCCTCGCCAGAAACCAGCCGTCCAATTGTCAACTATTTTGTCTCTCTTCCTTTCTTCATGTCGCAAATCCGTCAAACGCACCACTACATAATAGGAACATAAGATCCTGAGAATCTGTCAAGTGGATCAAATTACTCAATAGAATAGAGCATCAGAAAATCTTCGAGAGGTCTGAACCATGAAACGTGAGACGATATTGGCATTATTGAGTTCGGTGGCGATTTGTTGTGCAACGTCTGTATTACCGGCAAAAACAAGCATCTCGAACGACGCGATTTTGCGACAAACCTTCGAGCTGGGAGGCGAGCGCTCACAGCAAACACAGTACTTCCTGATGGAATCGAAGCTCATCAATTATGCGCTCGACGGAAAACGCATTGGTGTGGACATCTTCCGACTTCGTTTGAAATGTGTACCCTCGAAATTGGCCGGTACGAAGGGAGACGAGTACACGTGTACGAAATTCACAGTGCAATTAAGTGGCGAGCCGGAAGTTGAGATCCCTTCGTTGAAGAACTGGACTTATGTGTTCAAGGTTCCTCCCACCGGTATCGACGAAAAAGGGCGGACTTTGGGCATTGCTCACGCCCCGTTCGAGAATCTTGTGGACGCGAATGGCAGGGCAATACCTCCGGATAAGAAGTACCATATTTACAATGCGTTCATCGACTTCCATTCTTTTTGCATTTTTGCCGAGCGGATCGAAGACGGCAAAGGCATCCAGGACCTGAAAAGCATCGGTCAGAAGATTGTGCACGCGGCGGCATTCAGTGAAGGGCCCGTAAATTTGGGCAGCAGCGTGTCTAAGGGTTCGACATTCAAAAACGGCGAGGTAACGCTGGAGTTTAAGGGCCTTAGCCGGGTAGCCGGGGCAACATGCGCGTTAGTAGGCTTTGATTCCGGCCAGAGTTCGTTCAAAATGACCGTAAAACCCATGCCGGATATGGAAGTTCGGACCGTAGGGAGCTCGCACTACAAGGGCGATATCTACATCGATCTTGCGACCAATTGGGTCAAAAAGGTGACGATGGATGAATTTGTGGTAGTCGAGGCGACTTTGCCCATGCCGCCGAACAAGGTGAATACTGTTGGCGAACGGGATATCCTCATTCGAAATGTCACTGCGGAAGAATTTATGCAGCAGTAACCTCCCTTAGACCGCATACTGAAGACTCTGTCATAGAAGATTGCCGGACACAGCAAAATCGCGGCACTCTCTTGTTCCTCACGTAGTTTCAAAAAAGTTGCATCTCTTAACCAGCCATCACCGCACAAAACAAACTGTCCTCCGCCCATTTTTTTGTCGCAAACACAGCGAATCCAGCACTATATTGTGAGAACACAGAATCTTTGAGATTTTGAGGTGTGAAGATGCCCGAAAACGACAAATACTATGTTGAACGCTGTTTGGATGGCCATCCGGACGATTTTCGGTATCTTGTGCGTCGCTATCAGGCCCCCCTCTTAGCCAACCTGGCCGGCAAGTTGGGCGACAAGGACCGGGCCGAGGAGGCCGCACAGGAAACCCTCGTTCGAGCGTATTTCAACATGGGCAAGCTCCAAAAGCCCGATTCGTTCTTCTCCTGGTTGCTGGGGATCGCCGATCTCGTCGCTAAAGAGCATCGCAGAAAAGAGCAGCTTGAGCGCCGGCGCCAGGTCGTCCGCTCATTCTCACAGGAAACCACACCGCCGGAACTCTCACAGGATTATGCTCTCGAAACGGCTATCGCCGAACTGCCCGAGGCGTACAGGAAGATCATTCTGCTCCGCTACTATGGCGGCCATTCCTGCAATCAGATCGCCGAGCAGCTCGACACGCCGTTAGGCACAGTCACAAAAACACTATCACGGGCCTACGCCATGCTGCGCGAAGCACTCCGCCGGCAAGAGCAACGGGAAGCTTACGAGGTGTCACAATGAACTGCACAGAATGTAGAGAACTGTTGATCGCGTACGTCGAGGGGCTTCTGGACGAATCCCAAAAACAGACGGTCGCGGAACACCTCAAGAGCTGTCCGGCTTGCCAAAAAGAGGCCCGGGAGCTGACCGGCCTCCAGGAGCGCCTGGTTCAGAACGGCAAGGCCGTGGCCCAAAGCAACCTCGAAAACAACGTGATGAACCAAATTGTACGAGAACAGAACGTGAGACTTAAAGCCGCCGCGAAGGCGACCGAAGCCCTCAAGATAAGGAGAACCATTATGAAAAGTCCAATGACCAAAATAGCCGCCCTTGCAGCGGTCATCGTCATCGCAGCCGCGATATTGCTGAATCCGTTCGGCGGCGGCGTCACCTTCGCCGACGTCGTCAAACCGATCCTCAACGCGAAAACCATTATCTGCGATCTAATCGTCGGCGGCGACGAGTCCGGCCCGGTCATGCACGAGACCATCGTCGGCTCGCAAATCAGAAGGACCATGTCGAACATCCCCAACATGACGATGGTGATCGACATGGACAGCGCGAAGATGCTCGTTCTCAACTCCGAAGACATGACGGCGTCCTACGTTGATATCCAGGGCAAGCTCGGGGACATGACGCAGAGCTACGTCAAGTTTCTTCGCGACATCATCACGAGGATGATGAACGACCCGAACATCCAGAATCTTGGCGAGCAAATCATCGACGGCCGCAAAGCGATCGGCTTCACGGGCAGAGGCCCGAACAGTGAAGTGACCATCTGGGCCGACGCCAAAACGGCCCTGCCGATACGAATCGATCTTCGAGTCGGGCGGATGCATTCCATCCTGAAGAACTTCGAGCTGGACGTGCCTGTAGACCCGTCGCTGCTCAGCATGGACGTGCCGGCCGGATACACAATGGAGAAGGCTCAGTTCGACCTCGGAAACGCCACCGAACAGGACTTTATCGAGAGCCTGCGAATCTGGGCCAAGATCCTGGGTGACGGCACGTTCCCCGATGCAATCGGCTCCGAAAACGCCATGAAAGAGATGCCCACGTTAGGGCAGAAGATCGGCGCACTGAACCTTCCGGAGGACCAGGCGACACAGATGGGCGTGGCGTTCGGAAGAGGGATGCTGTTCAATCAGATCATCGACGCGCAGGGTGACGACTGGGAGTACGTCGGCGCGGGCGTCAAGTTCGGCGACGCCGACAAACCCGTATTCTGGTACCAACCGCAAGGTTCGGCTACGTATCGCGTCA